>CAVIBB010000024.1:0-20846 GCA_963640745.1 Paludibacteraceae bacterium | reverse complement strand
GTATGGGACTCTCGTCTCGAGCGGGAAGAGCTGCGCGCCGGTGTCGCAGGCGATCGCGCAGGCGCGGGCCTCGGCGGCGAGGTCCCCGGACCAGTAGGCGATGACGGGGGCGAGGCCGGAGGTGGCCTGATCGGCGGAAACGGTGCTTGCGACGGTTGCGTTCTTGTTGGACATAAGAAGCTCCTTTCGTCGGTTTATCTTGGCTTCGATTAGTAAGATACCGACCGCGAAAAGAAGCTAATCCCGGATTGGGCACAACGGAGATTGTTGTCGGGCGCGGGCACGCGAAGAGGCCCCGGGCACGAGAATTACTTCTCACCCGAGGCTTCTCGGCACGTGTTGTTGCCTGGCCTCGCACGCGTTGCCGCCACCCGGTTTTACGCAACTCACGCCTGGCCCTCATTGCCGCCGCCCGGTTTTACGCAACGCGCATCCCCGCACAAGCAAACCCGCGCACCGTCCGCGCGGCCGACCGCTAAATGAAGATCTCCGCCTGCGAGAAGAGCGCCGCGTGCCCGCGAAGGACCGTGCGCTCCCCCGCATAGGTGCACCGCAGCACGCCGCCGCGCGCCGAGGCCTGGTACGCCAAGAAGTCCGTCTTGCCCGTCTTGGCCGACCAATACGGGATCACGTGGCAGTGGCCGCGTCCGCAGACGGGGTCCTCCGCCAGGTTGAGCTTGGGCGCGAAGCTGCGGGTCACGCAATCGTATTCGATGCCCGGCGCGGTCACGTGGAGACAAACACCGTCGATCCGCCGAATCGCATCGAGGTCCGGCCGCACGTCACGCACCTGCCGTTCGTTGGCCAGAACGCAGACCATGTCCGCGCCGAGAAACGCCTCGACGGGCCCGACTCCCAGCGCGTTCGTCATCTGCTCCGTCACCGTAACACGCTCGAGCTCAAACGACGGGAAGTCCATCGTGAGCAGGCCGTCGTCGCCCCTCTTCACGGTAAGACGGCCGCTCAGCGTGTCAAACGCGACGGCATCCGCAGCCGGCTCGATGAACCGCGTGACAACGTACGCGGTCGCGAGCGTGGCGTGGCCGCACAACTCCACCTCGCCGCCCGGCGTAAACCAGCGCAGGCGATACGCGTCGCCCTCTTTTACAGCGAAGGCCGTCTCGGAGAGGTTGTTCTCGATGGCGATGTTCCGCATCGTGCGCTCATCGAGCCAGGAGTCCATGACGCAGACGGCCGCGGGGTTGCCCGAGAAGACCTTATCGGTAAACGCGTCGACGATGTATTGCCTCATCGGAGGTCCTTTCTCTAAACGCAAGCGCAGGCGCGGGCGTGAATGCACCCCGCGAGCTATGGCCGCGCCCTATTCGAGCCCCACGCAGCTGCCGTTGCCGAAGTAGCGCGCGCCCGTCTCCGCCAGCTCGACCTTGCGCCGCAGGTTCTCCTTATAGTTGCGGGCGAACACCGCGGTATAGAGCACATCGAGAAGGTACAGCACCGAGAGCCGCGTCGAGAAAGACGAGACCTTGTGTGAGAAGTTCTCGCCGGCAGGCATCCGCAGGCGATACGCGGCACGGTCATCCATGCACCTCTTCTCGTCAGACGAGATAAGAAGCAGCGGTATCCCGAGGTCGTGGAGGCCGTTGACCGTCTCGGAGACCTGCGATCCATGTCCGCCGAACGAGATAACGATGGCAAAGTGGTCGGGAGTACTCGCGGCAACGGATAGGAACCGCTCATGATCGTTCACGGGCACATTCACCCGAATGCCGATCTCCCGCATCTGGAGCTGGAAGTTCTGCGCCATAAAAAGATGGCCCGCCGTGGTGTAGATGTCCACGCAAGAGGCGGCGCAGATGGCCTCGGCGCAACGGTCGACCTCGGCCGGATCCATAAGCGCCACCGTCGAGGCAACCGTAGAGGAGTACTCCGACTGCATCGCCTCGATGATCTGCGCCGTCGAGGCGCCTTCACACACAGGGAAGTTCACGTCGACCTCGGAGGCGCGCAGGCGCATCCACTCGGCCGTGCCCGCCGCGACCGCAGCTTTGAGCTCGGCGATGCCGGAGACCTCCATCTTTGCGCAAAGCCGATACACCGTCGCCTGGCTCACGTTGCAGGAGGCGGCCACCGATTTGGCGGGCGCGCGGACGAAGGCGTCGGGATCGCGAAGTATCCACTGGGCCACGATGCGCTCGCCCTCGGAGAAGCCCTCGGCGCGATTGAGCTTGAGCAATGCGTTCATGGAATCCTCCCCGTGGTCGGCAACTGGGCTGGATTGTATCCCGAACGAGCCAGCGGCAAGAAGTGCGCGATGGCTCGGGGGCCGATGACGCGTTTCGCGGGCCCGCGATGAGCCGCAAGCTCGGCAGTGATGAAAAAATCGAGATTCTGCGTGCTTTATTAAGCATTTGATACTCTGTCATCCACCAGCCAACTGGGCAAACGCGCCGCAGCCCTCCCCATCCGAAGCTCGTGGCGGCCCCTACACCCCGTCAACACCCCAAACAAGCACGCAGAATCCAGAAAAAATGATCACTACGGCCCCAAATAGGCCCCTTCGACCCCGAATCGCCCCGCATAACGTGCAAGGGCCGTGGCAAAGAAGCGCCCAGGCCGTCCCGCAACCGCCCACCGAGCCGCCCATTGGTAGAATGGGCCGCGAACCTGCGCCCTAAGGAGTAACGCATGCTGGATTACACCGAAGACAAAGACCTCGCGAGCATCAAGCTGCTCGCGGTCGACATGGACCTCACGCTGCTGGCCGACGACGGGTCGCTGCCCGAGCGCATGGCCGAGCGCATCGAGGCGCTTGACCGCGCGGGCGTCATCTTCTGCCCCGCGAGCGGCCGGCCCGTGCCCACGCTCCAGCTCGCCTTCCCCGAATCCGCTTCGCTCATCGCGGCCTGCGGTGACAACGGCGGCAACGTCGTCTACCAGGGACGCGTTGTGTATCGCGACCGCATCGACCCGGCCCTTTGGCGCGCCGTCGCCGCCCGCGCCGGCGAGTTCTCGGACAACGTCCCCGTGCTCTGCTGCTACGACCACGCTGTCTGCCTCGAGCGCGACCGCGCCCACTACGACGCCATCTACAAGTACTACAAGGACATCCGCTGGGTCGATTCCTACGACGACGTGGACGACGCGGCGAACAAGTTCAGCATGTACTTCCCCGCTTACGACGCCGAGCCCGCGTTCAGGGACATCTACCAGCCCGAGTTCGGCCACAAGCTCTACGCCACCAACGCCGGGCGCGAGTGGATCGACTTCATGAACCTGGGCGTCTCTAAGGGCGAGGGCGTGGCGCACCTCTGCGAGCACCTCGGCATCGACATCGCGGACGCCGCGGCCGTAGGCGACACCTACAACGACATCCCCATGCTCAAGCGCGTGGGTCACAGCTTCATCGTGGCCAATGCCGAGAAGCACATGGAGGACCGCGCCCGCTTCCGCGTGCCGTCCAACAACGACCGGGGCGTCGCCGTCCTCATCGACGCCATCCTCGCGGCGAAGGGCGCGGCGTAGCGGCAGCGTTAAAAAGCCGGCGAAGGGCGATCCCCTTGCCCGCACACAACAAACGACTCCCCGGGGCGGCATGGCTAAACACCCCGGGGAGTCTTTCTTACCTCACGGCATGCCGTGGCAAGAAGCAAAGTAAATAAAGCGCAGGTCCGCAGAACTGTCGGAGGGGACGGACCTGCGCAGTCCGTAAGCTGCGCCGCAACGAGGAGAGGTCTTACAAGGAGGGCGGCGCGAAGCTGTTAGGCAGAGAGTTTCTCGACGAGCTTATCGAAGCCGTACACCTCGAGGGCCGACTCGCCGGCGTCGAGCCGAGCGGCGATGAGTTCCTCCTTGCGGTGCTTGGCGAGGGCCGCGGAGAAGACCGCCTCGGCCTCGTCGGCAGGCACGACCACGACGCCGTCGCAGTCGCCGAAGACGATGTCGCCGGGCTCGACGAGCACGCCGCCGACCACGACGGGCACACCAACCTTGCCGAGGCTCGCCTTGACGGTGCCGGCCGGGTTGAGGCCGCGGGTAAACACGGGGAGCCCGAGCTCGACGATGTCGTTGCGATCGCGGCAGGTGCCGTCGATCACGACGCCCGCGACGCCCTTGGCCAGGCACGCGTGGGCCATCATGTCGCCGAAGTGGCCCGCGGCGTAGCCGCCGCAGTCGAAGACGAGCACGTCACCGGGACGGGCCGCGTCGATTCCCTGGTAGAGCGCCAGGTTGTCGCCGGGATAACAGCGCACGGGCAGCGCGCGGCCGACCATCTTCATGCCGGGGTCCAGGGGCTTCACGCCCGGATCCATCACGCCGCCGGACGGGTTGTTGTCGGCGATGTTGCCACACGGGAGCTGAAGCAGCTCGGCGCGCTTATCGGCGGTAAGCTCCATCGCTAGGCCTCCTCGTCCAGGCTCGCGCCGTTGGTCTCGATCAGGTGCTTGTACCAGGCGAAGGAATCCTTCTTGGTGCGCTCGAGGGTGCCCACGCCGTCGTTGTCCTTGTCCACATAGATAAAGCCGTAGCGCTTGCGCATCTCGCCCGTGCCGGCGCTCACGATGTCGATCGGCCCCCAATAGGCGTAGCCCATGATGTCGACGCCGTCGCGAACGGCCTCGCGCAGGGCCAGCAGGTGCTCGCGCAGGTAGTCGATGCGGTACTGGTCGTGGATGCGGCCGTCCTCGGCCACGACGTCCTCGGCGCCCAAGCCGTTCTCGACCGGGAAGATCGGCACCTGATAGCGATCGTAGATCTCGTTGCAGGTGTAGCGGAAGCCGACGGGGTCGATCTGCCAGCCCCAGTCGCTCGTCTTGAGGTAGGGGTTGGGGGTGCTGTACTCGCCGCCCGTGTCGTAGAAGCTCGGCTTGCCGGCCTCGTGCGTGGACGTCTTGTAGTAGCTGAAGGCCACGAACTCGCTCGTGTTGTTGGCAATAAGCTCCAGGTCGCCGGGCTCCATCTGGATGTGGACGTCGTTTTCGGCCCACAGCCGGTGGATGTAGTTCGGGTAGTAGCCGCGCACCATCACGTCGGAGAAGAACAGCGACTTGCGACGGATGTCCATGGTCTCGAAGACGGACTCGGGGCGGCAATCGTAGGGGTAGATGTTGGAGAGCGAGAGCATGCAGCCGATCTTCGCGTCCGGGATAAGCTCGTGGCAGAGCTGGTTGGCGCGGGCGCTCGCCACGAACATGTTGTGCGCGGCCTGGTAGATGAGCTGCTTGGGGTTAGGCTCGGTCTCGTCGAAGATCACACCGGCGACGTAGTCGGCGTTGCGACGCATGTTGTTGATCTCGTTGAACGTGAGCCACAGCTTCACCTTGTTGGCATAACGTCGGAAGATCACGTCGCAGTAGCGCTCGAAGAAGCCGATGAGCTCGCGGCTGCGCCACCCGCCGTAGGCCTCGACCAAGTGCATGGGGGTCTCGTAGTGGCTGATGGTCACGAGCGGCTGGATACCGTGCTCGAGCAGGCAGTCGAAGAGGCGGTCGTAGAAGGCCAGGCCCGCCTCGTTGGGCTCGAGCTCATCGCCCTCGGGGAAGATGCGGCTCCAGGCGATGGAGGTGCGGAAGACGGTGAAGCCCATCTCGCCGAACAGGGCGATGTCCTCGGGGTAGCGGTGGTAGAAGTCGATGGCGACCTCATGGGCGTTGTACTCGCCCGGGACGGGACGGCCGCCGAACTTGTGGTGGATGCCGTTGGGGAAGCAGGACGCGAGGTCCATGCCCTTGCCGTCGACCCAGCCGCCCTCGCACTGGTTCGCGGCCACGGCCCCGCCCCAGAGGAACCCCTCGGGGAAGTCGGAGCGGTAGGTGTTGGTGAGCTCCATTGTGCTTACGCCTCCTTGGCGGCAGCGGCCTCGGCGGACTCGTCGGTGCCGAGCACGAAGGTGACGGCGCACGAGACGACGATGGCCACGATGATGCCGATGAGCATGGCGACGAAGGTGTCCTGGAAGATGGGCAGGGCCATGATGGTGGAGTAGCCCATGGTGTAGGCGCGGGCGCCAAGAAGAGCGGTCACGACGCCGCCCACGGCACCACCGGCAGAGACGCCGATGAGGGGCTTCTTGAGGCGGAGGTTGACGCCGTAGATGGCGGGCTCGGTCACGCCGGCGACGATGCAGCCGAAGGCGAGCGAGAAGCACTCGGAGCGGAACTCGGCGTCCTTGGCGCGCAGGCCCACGCCCAGGCAGGCGCCGCCCTCAGCCATGTTGTGCAGGATGAAGGAGGGGCGGAAGATCGGGTCGTAGCCGGGGTTGGCGATGGACTGGGCCATGAAGGGGCTGATGGCGTGGTGCATGCCGGTCATGACGAGGTAGGGCATGACGCCGGCGAGAAGGGCGACGGCCACGGGGCCGGCGGTGGAGCCGAGGAAGACGAAGACGCCGGAGATGGCGGAGCCCACGTTGTACCCGAGCGGGCCGAGCACGAGGAAACCGAGGATCATGGTCAGGCCCATGGTGAGCGAGCCCACGAGGACCGGGCGCAGGATGGACGGGATGACCTTGTTCAGGCCCTTCTCGATGTAGTAGGCGGCCAGCGCGATGAGGAGCGCGGGCAGGAGCTGCTGCTGGTACTTAATGAGCTCGAGCTGGAAGCCGAGCAGGTCGATGGAACCCTTGTCGGCCACGAGCGTCATGAACGCCGGGGTGAGCATCGAGGCGGCGCCGGCCATGGCGTAGATCGGGGTCGCGCCGAGCTTAACCGCGGCGCCCCAGGCCACGAAGATGGGCATGAAGTAGAACGGGGCGTTGGCGACCCAACCGAGGACGGTGTAGGTGCCGGTCTCGAGGAAGGCGGGCCAGGCATAGCCGATGAGCAGCAGGATGACCTTGAGCATGCCGCCGCCGATGAGGCCGGGGACGAGCGGGGTCACGGCCGAGGCGACGTAACCGATGACGGCGTCGAGGACGCCCTTAGGCGTGAGGGGCTTCTTGCCGGCGGGCTTCTTTGCGGAGTCGGCCTCGGCAGGCTTGCCGCCCTTGGACGCCTCGAACAGGGCCGCGGCCTCCTTATACACGCCGATGACGTTTCCGCCGAGGACGACCTGCTGCTGGCCGGCGGCGTTGATGATGCCGAGGACGCCCTCGATCTTCTCGATGGCGGCCTGGTCGGAGGCGTCGTCGTCCACGAGGACGAAGCGCAGGCGCGTGGCGCAGTGGGTGACGTCGGAGATGTTGGCCATTCCGCCGGACGCGGCGATGATCTGCTCGGCAACGCTCTTGTAGTCCATTGCCTATCCTTCCTTCGTTGGGTGGGCTGTGCGCGGGCTGGCCAGCTGCCGCTTCTTGCTGATTTGGATAATACGATGCCGCGCGGCAACAATAAAACGAATTATTATGGTTATAGATATTCGCATTTCTGCTTATTCGCGACAACGCGGCAAGAAGCCTCGGAGAAATCCCGGCAAGAAAACCTGGCAAGAGGAGCGCCCATGACGAGAGACCTGATCGACACCTTCCTGGCGGTCTACGAGTGCCGCAACCTCACGGCGGCGGCGCGTAGGCTCTTCTCGACGCAGAGCACGGTAAGCCATCGCATAGCCCTGCTCGAGGAAGAGGTGGGCGCCCCCCTCTTTGCGCGCGGCCGCGGCCAGCGAAGCGTCGAGCCCACGAGCACCGGCGAGCGATTCGTCGAGCTCGCGCACCAGTGGGTCGCCCTCTTCGACGCGACGGGCGCCGTAGCCAATCAGGCGTCGCGCACCGAGGTGGTCATCGGCGGGGCCGACCTCATCAACAACTTCACGTTCGCGCCGCTCTATCACTCGATCGTCGAGCGCTACGACGGCCTGCGCCTGCGCGTGAGGACCCACCACTCCGGCGAGCTCTACGAGATGATCGAGAGCCGCGGCGCCGACGTGGGCTTCGCCTTCGCGCGCCTGAACTACCCCGACGTGGTGGCCACGCCCCTCTACCTCGAGGAAATGTACGTGATCTCGAGCGCGAAGAGCGGTTACCCCGAGCATGTGGGAGCAGACGAGCTTCCGGCAGAGTCCGAGATCTACCTGCAGTGGAGCGCGAACTACGCCACCTGGCACAACCGCCTTTGGCCCCAGGGGCGCCATCTTATCCACGCGAGCACAGGCACGCAGGCGCTCGGCTTCCTGGACGTGCCTGGGCGCTGGGCCGTCGTGCCGTGGAGCCTCTATGAGTCGCTCGGCCAGCGCGGTGACCTGGTTTTGTCCACCCTGGAGGAGCGCCCGCCCGAGCGCACCTGCTACCGGATCGTACGGCGCGGGGGCCCGCTGGCCACGCGCGCCGAGGCCGTCGAGGCAATAAACGCCGAGGTGGACCTCTATGTCCAGACCCTCATTCAAACCACCGCCGCCATCAGCGCGCCCTAGCGGCGTAACCGAACACACGGGCCCCGCCGGGCTTTGGCTGTGTGCTCAAACAGTCCTATTCGCACGGAGGTGACATTAAGTCACCTCCGGCTCATGCGGAACTGCGTCACAGCCAAAGCCCGGCGGGGCCTGAAGGGTATCAGTCGTCCAGCGCGCCCGCTACAGCACGTGCACGTCCTCACGGCCGAACTTGACGAAGGCATCGTCGCCGACCTCGTAGATCTTGTGGTTCTTGGGGTTGAAGTCGGTGATCTTGATGAGCGTGTCCCCCACCATGACCTGGTAGTTCTGATAGTTGCCCATAAAGCGCGAAAGCGTCACGCGGCACGGCAGGCAACCCTCGTCGGAAAGCATGGCCGCCTCGGGACGAAGCACGAGCACGCACGGGTCGCCCACGGAGAGGTGCCCCACGCTCGCGACCTCGACCGCGTGGCCCTCGATCGTCGCCACGCCGGAATCGCCGTCCTTCTCGGCAAGGCTGCCGCGCAGGAAGTTCGACTCGCCGATGAAGTCGGCGACGAACTCGTCGACCGGGTGGTAATAGACGGTGTGCGGGTCGCCGATCTGGTCCACCACGCCCTTCTTCATGACGATGATGTTGTCCGAGAGCGCCATGGCCTCGGACTGGTCATGCGTGACGTAGACGGCGGTGATGCCCGCCTCCTGCTGGATACGGCGAATCTCGTTGCGCATGTCGACGCGCAGCTTGGCGTCGAGGTTCGAGAGCGGCTCATCGAAGAGGAGCACGCCCGGCTCGAGCACGAGGGCGCGGGCGAGCGCCACGCGCTGCTGCTGGCCGCCGGAGAGCTGGTTTGTCATGCGGTCCTCCATGCCCTCAAGGCCGACCATCCCGAGGATGCCGTGGACCTTCTCCGCGATTGTCTCGCGGTTCATCTTGCGCAGCTTCAGGCCATAGGCCACGTTATCGAAGATGTTGTAGTGCGGCAGCAGGGCATAGCTCTGGAACACCATCGCCGTGTCGCGCTTGTTGGGCGTGAGCTCGTTGATGGCCTCTCCGCCGAGGTAGATCTCGCCCTCGTTGGGGCTCTCGAAGCCGGCGATCATGCGCAGGATGGTGGTCTTGCCGCAGCCGGAGGGGCCGAGAAGCGTCACGAACTCGCCCGGCGCGATGTCGATGTTCGCGTCATGGACGGCATAGAAGTCCTTGCCCGTCTTCGGGTCCTGGTAGATCTTGGAAACGTGCTCGAGGCGCACGCCCTTCTTCTCTTTGGCCATGGTCTAATCCTCCTCGGACTGGGTCTTCTTGCTGGTACCGAAGTGCTTGATGGCGAGGTTCATGAGAAGAACCGAGCCGTAAGTGATGGCGATGAGGATCGTGGCGAAGGCGCACGCGATGCCGTAGTTGCCTTTCTCGGCGAACTCGTTGATCTGCACGGTGATAAGCAGGAACTGCGGCGTCACGAGCAGGATGATCGCGGAGATGGCAGTGATGGAGCGGACGAACGCGGTCACGAGGCCGCTGAAGAACGAGTCCTTGATGAGCGGCAGCGTGACCGTGCGAAAGACGGTGAAGCTGTCGGCGCCCATGTCGTAGGCGGACTCCTCGATGGACTTGTCGATCTGCCGCAGGGCCGAGATGCCCGAGCGCGTGCCCGTGGGCAGGGAGCGCACGATGAAGACGATGATGAGGACCGCCGCCGAGCCGTAGATGCCCTGCAGGATGCCCGTGTGGAAAAGCCCGCCGGAGAACCCGCGGATATAGCCGACGCCGAGGACGGTGCCGGGCACGGCCATCGCGAGCATGCTCACGGCCTCGATGAAGCCCTTCGACTTGAAGTCTCGCTTGACCACGAGATAGCTGATGATCATCGAGAGGATGGCCGTGATAGGGGCCGAGACGAGCGAGAGGACGAAGGAGTCGCGGAACGCCTGCAGGCCGTGGTACTTGGTAAAGACCTGCTCGAACCACTTGGTTGTCAGGCTGAAGTCGTAACCCCAGGTTTTGAAGAGGGCGCCGAAGGGCACGCACAGGTACATGATCACGACGAAGACGGCAAGAAGCGAGCAGATGCCCGCGAGCGGCAGGCGCACGGACCGGTCGGTGATGAGCATACGCTGCCGACTCGCCTTGCCCGAGAGCGTGGCCGTGGACTTGGCCTCGAGCACGTACTTCTGCACGACGAACATGAGCAGCGTGATGCACAGCAGGACGACAGCCATCGCCGCGGCGCCCTGTTTGTCGTAGGCGCCGGTAATCTGCAGGTAGATGGTGGTAGCGAGCGTGTCGTAGGAGCCGCCGATGATCATCGGGTTCGCGAAGTCGGCGATGGACTCGATGAAGGTGACGAGAAACGCGTTGCCGAGGCCCGGAAGGATGAGGGGCAGCGTCACGGAGGTGAAGACCTTCCAGCGCGAGGCCCCCATGTCGCGCGCGGCCTCCTCGAGCGACGGGTCGATGTTCTTGAGCAGGCCCTTGAGCATCATGTAGCAGACCGGGAAGAAGGTCAGCGTCTGGACCACGAAGATGCCCCAGAACCCGTAGACGGAGTTGTCGTAGATGCCGAGCAGGTAGCGCGTGACCAGGCCCGCCTTGCCGAAGAGCATGATGATGGAGAGCGAGAGCACGAAGGGCGGCGAGACCACCGGCAGCATGCTCACCACCTTAAAGAGGCCGCTCATGAAGCGCGTGCGGAGCTGCACGTAGACCTCCACGTAGGCGAAGAGAAGCCCCACCAGCGCGCTCACGATGCTCACGAGGAAACCGACCGCGAGCGTGTTCGTGATGGCCGTGGTAAAGGACGGCATCGCGAGCACGCGCGAGAAGACCTCGAGGCTCGGGCCCGACTCGGTGACGAAGGAATCCACGAGCAGGATCGCCAACGGATAGAGGATGAACAGCGTGAGGAACGCGATGAGCACGACGATGGTCGTGACCATGATGGGGTCAGCCATCAATTTTTTTCTGTCGAGCGCCGCTCCTTGGTCCTTAGCCACAGCACTCCCCCTCTCTCGCGAGCGAACGCCGAGAAGGAAAGCTCCCTTCTCGGCGTCGCTTCTAGCTGCTTAAACGCGAATACCGGCTACTCGGTCTGGAAGCGGTCGTCGCCGCCGCCGAGGGCCTGCATGACCTCCTCGACGTAGGTCTTCGTGTTGGCCTTCGCATCCTCGAAGTCGTAATCCATGACGTTGTCGGGATCGAGGCCGTACTCGGAGGCGACGGCCGGCTGCTCGGCGTTGTCGATGACGAGGAACTGATACGAGCCGTTCTGGGCCGCGAGCTCGACGCACTCGGGCGACAGCGCGTACTCGATCCAGAGCTTCGCCGCGTTCGGGTGCTTGCAGCCCTTGAAGATGGCCGTGGCGCCGACCTCGCAGGAGGTGCCGGACTCCGGGATCTGCAGGCCGATGTTGCCGTAGCCGTTGTCCTCGATCTGGTAGATGCCGTCGTGGAGGAAGCCCAGGCCGATCGTGCACTCGCCGGTGCCGATGTTCTTGGAGGGGCCGGAGCCCGACTTGGTGTAGACGGCGATGTTCTTGTCGAGGTCGGCGAGGAACTTGATGCCCTCGTCGTGGCCGTACTTCTGGATTGCGGTGTTGATGATGAGCTTGGCGGTGCCGGCGGTGTTGTAGTTGGACGACCAGATGAGGCCCTTGTACTTCTCGTCCACCAGGTCGGCGAAGTCCTTCGGCGCATCCAGGCCCTTGCGCTCAAGCTCGTCCTTGTTGTACATGATGCCGAGAAGGCCCGTGTAGATGCCGTACCAGTTGCCGTCGGCGTCCTTGTACTTGTCCTTGAGGATGTGCGAGGCGTTGTTGGCCGCGTAGGGCTCAAGCAGGCCCTCGCTCACCGCGACGTTGTAGGGGTCGGTGGTTCCGCCGAACCAGACGTCGCCCGAGGGGTTGCCGTTCTCTTCCTCGATCTTTGCCTGGACCTCGCCCGTGGAGAGGCGCTGGGACTGGACCTCGATGCCGTACAGCTCCTGGAAGTGCTCGCAGGCGGCGGTGAGGTACTCCTCCTCGCACGAGCCGTAGACGACGAGCGTGCCCTCCTCCTTGGCGGCGGAGACCAGGTCCTCGGGTGCGCCGACCTTATCCGTCGAGGCGGCGGAGTCGTCGGACTTGGCGTCGGAGCCGCTGCTCGAGCCGCCGCAGCCCGCAAGGCCCAGGCCGGCCGCGCACACGCCAGCGATCTCGAGGAAGTTCCTGCGCGTAAGATTGCTCATTTGATGCTTCCCTTCTTTACTCGGGGTACCTGTCCCCGAAGCTCCTCGTCGCGCCGTGGCGGCGCGGCACCCTTTGAGGGACCTTATACCGAGCTTACGCGGAGCTTAAATTGGACAATCGCCGAACGGCAACGGGTCGCGCTCGCTGCCTGCGGCTTTACGATCTTGACGGTCGGCGAACGGTAGTTCCGGGCCAAACGGAGCCGGCACAGGGGTATGCTATGGAGCATCGTGCCGCGAACGAGAGGAGCCCCTATGCCGGCCATCATCTGCCACCACATCTTCGGCGAGGACGCCGCGGCGTCGCTGCCGGCAGGCATGGTCGACGGCGAGGAGGAGCTGCTCGCGTTCCTGCTGGGCAATCAGGGGCCCGACCCGCTCTTCGCGCGCTTCTCGACCCTCCCCTCGCGCGCCCGCGCAGACCACAGGCTCGGTCATGCGATGCACGACACCTACTGTGAGCAGGCGCTTCTTGCCTTCCGGGCGGGCGTGTCGCACCTGCCGCCCGCCGACGAGCGCATCGGGCGCGCCTTCGCGCTCGGGCTTCTTGCCCACTATTGCCTCGACTCGTGCGCGCACCCCTTCGTGTTCGCGCAGCAAGAGGCCCTGGTAGCCGCCTCACCCGAGCTTGAGGGCGCAGGCGCGGAGCTCCACGCCGTCATCGAGAGCGACATCGACTCCTGGATCTTGTTCGAGAAGCGCGGGGCCACCGTAATCGAGCGCCCTGCCCACGCTTACCTCATGCGAACCGAGCGGATCTGCCGCGTCGCGGGGGCGCTTTTCTCGCAGGTCGCGTTCAGCGTCTACGGCCAGACGATAAGCGCCGAGGAGTACGGAGCCTGCGTGGCCGACTACGAGCTGGAATGCCGCCTGCTCGATCCCGCGGGCGGGCTCTTCGCCCGTGCCGCCGGAGCGTTGGAGCGGCTCGTCAAGCCGCACTCGCTGGCCGAGTCGATGGCCCACCGGGTCGTCGCGGACCACGACTGCCCCGCCGCGAACCTCGCGCGCCGCGCATGGGCCGATCCCGCGGACGGGCGCGTCCGGCACGAGAGCTTCGCCGACCTTTTCGACGCCGCGGAGGCCAGCTACCCGACGCTCGCCGAGGCCTTCTCGCGCGGCACGCTCGAGGTGTCGCTCAACTACAACGGCCAGACGCTGCGCTAGCCGCGGCGAGGGGCTCGTAGCCCGGCGGCAAGAAGTTCGCCGCGTCGCGGATATCGGGGTGATGGCAGCCGCGGGCCTTCTCGCGTTGCGCAAAAGAGGGTGATGGCAAGAAATCCACTGCCATCACCCTCTTTTGCGCAACATTCAGGCACGTAAACCGCCCTACCGCTGCCATCACCCCGTTACTCGCAACAAATCACCGGCCCGGGCTGCCATCACCCCCGTCTTTGCAACGCGCCGGGAGCGAAGCCGCCCGTGAACCGGATGCCGCGTCGGACTCCCCGCGCAGCAAAAAAGCGCCCGCCGCCGGCAAGAAACCGACGGCGGGCAAGCCGTATCAGAGCCAAACGAGTCCCTCGTCGGCGGGAGCGGGGCCGTCCTGCGAGGACGGCAAGCCCTCAACCCAGTCGGCGGAGTCCTCGAGCCAGGGCCGCTGCGTCTCGCGGGCATCGAGGAACGGCTGGTCGTGGCCATCGACAACCCACACAAGGTCGGCCTCAGGCTCGCTCCCGCGTCCTCCCCGACCAGAGACGATCGGAATGTCTCCCGGCCCAGGCATCCTAAATCCCCAGCTCAGCGGAAACCTCGTCGACGCACGCCATGGCGTCGGCGATGGCAGAGACGACAAGGGAGGAGCCGTTGCGGGCATCGCCGGCGGCGAAAACCGGGGTCTCGCCCGCGGCCACGCACTTGTGCTTGCCAGCCTCGGCCATCACGGGCAGAGGACGGCCGGAGGCAGCCATCTCGGTGCCGAGGGCGGCGTACACCGCGGCCTCAGGGCCGGTGAAGCCGCAGGCAATAAGCACGAGCTGGGCCGGGTAGGTGCGCTCGGAGTCCATCTTGCGCTCCGGCTTGCCGGCAGACCAGTCGAGGTCGACGACGTCGAGGCCGCTGACCTTGCCCTCGGAGTCGAAGGTCACCTCAAGGGTATCGACCGCCCACTCGCGCATCTCGCCGCCCATGAGGGCGATGGCCTCCTGCTGGCCATAGTCGGTCTTCTTGACGTTCGGCCACTGCGGCCAGGCGTTGCCCGACGCCGGCTTCTCGGGCGCGCAGGGCATGAACTCGAACTGACGCACGGACTTGGCGCCCTGACGCACCGCGGTGCCCAGGCAGTCGTTGCCCGTGTCGCCGCCGCCGATGACGACGACGTCCTTGCCGGCGGCATCGATGGCCACGGGCCCGTCGCCCAGCACGGACTTGGTCGCGGCAGTCAGGTAGTCGACGGCGTAGACCACGCCGCCCGCCTCGAGGCCCTCGGCGAAGCCCTTGGCGGCGAGGCCGCGCGGCACGCCCGCGCCCACGGTCACGACCACGGCGTCGAAGTCGGCGAGGATGCCCTCGGCCACCTCGGCGTCGGTCGCGTCAACGCCGAGCTTGAACTCGACGCCGAGCTCGGCCATGAGCGAGACGCGACGCTCGACCACGGACTTCTCGAGCTTCATGTTCGGGATGCCGTACATGAGCAGGCCGCCGGCGCGGTCGGACTTCTCGTAGACGGTCACGCGGGCGCCGCGGCGGGCGAGCTCCCAGGCGGCGGCGAGGCCGGCCGGGCCGGAGCCGACGACGGCCACGGTCTTGGCGCCCTCGGCGGCGGGCTCGAAACGGCGCGGGCCGCCGTTGGCCCACTCCCAGTCGGAGATGGCGCGCTCGTTGTCGTGGATCGTCTCGGGCTCGTCGGCGCAGCCGAGGTTGCACGCGGCCTCACAAAGCGCGGGGCACACGCGGCTCGTGAACTCGGGCAGGGGCGACGTCATCGCCAGGCGCTCGGCCGCCTCCTTGAACTGGCCGCGGTAGAGCAGGTCGTTCCACTCCGGGATCAGGTTGTGCAGCGGGCAGCCCGAGGGGCGGGCCTTCCCGAAGCTCACGCCGGTCTGGCAGAAGGCGACGCCGCACATCATGCAACGGCTGGCCTGGAGCTGCTGCGCCTCCTGGGTAAGGGTCACGTAGAGCTCGTCGTAATCTTTCGTGCGCTCCTCGACGGGGCGCAGGTCATGGGCTTCGCGGCCCAAGGTGAGAAACGCTCCTGGCTTGCCCATGGATTACTTCCCCTCTTTCATGGAATCGAATGCGAACTGCAGGGCGTCCTCATGGGACATGCCGCGCGCCTCTCCCTGCGCGACGAAGTCCAGGACGCGAGCGTAGTCGCGCGGGATGACCTTGACGAAGCTCTTCGCGACGGACTTGAAGCGATAGAGCATCTTGATGCCGCGCGGGCTCGAGGTGCGCAGCGCGTGCTCCTCCACGAGGTTGTGGATGAGCTCGATCTCCTCCTCGGAAGGCTTGACGAGGTCGACCATCTCGTGGTTGCAGCGCTTCTCGAGCGTGCCGAACTCGTCGAAGACGTAGGCCACGCCGCCGGACATGCCCGCGGCGAAGTTCATGCCGACCTCGCCGAGGATGACCGCGACGCCGCCGGTCATGTACTCGCAACCGTGGTTGCCGCAGCCCTCGACCACCACGGTGGCGCCGGAGTTGCGCACGGCGAAGCGCTGGCCGGCCAGGCCGTTGACGAAGCCCTTGCCGGAGGTCGCGCCGTAGAACGCGACGTTGCCGATGACGATGTTCTCATCGAACTTGTAGGTCGCCTCGTCGGAGGGGCGCACGGAAAGCACGCCGCCGGAGAGGCCCTTGCCGAAGTAGTCGTTGGCGTCGCCGACGATGTTGAGCGTCACGCCCTTGGGCAGGAACGCGCCGAAGCTCTGGCCGCCGGAGCCGTCGCAGTCCACGGTGATGAAGCCCTCGGGCAGGCCCTCGGGGTGCTGCTTCGTGACCATGGAGCCCAGCAGGGTGCCCACGCAGCGGTTGACGTTGGCGATGTCGGCGTGGAAGTGGATCGGCTCGAGGTGCTCGCGGGCGCTCGCCGTGTAGGGCACGAAGAGCGTGGAGTCGAGGGTCTTCTCGATCTCGAGGTCGGGGGCCATGGAGGGCAGGAAGTGCTTGCCGTCGGCGCCCGGGATGTTCTTGCCGTACTCGTTGGTGTTGGTGGCAAGAAGGTCCGCGAGGTCGATGGTGTTTGCCTTCCAGTTGCCCTCGACCTCGACCTGGCGCAGACACTCGGCGTGGCCGACCATCTCGTCGACGGTGCGGAAGCCGAGCTCGGCCATGATCTCGCGCATCTCCTGGGCCACGAAGGTCATGAAGTTGACCACGTGCTCGGGCTTGCCGGCGAAGCGGCCGCGGAGCTTGCAGTTCTGCGTGGCGATGCCGGCCGGGCAGGTGTCCTGCTGGCAGTCGCGCTGCATGAGGCAGCCGCAGGCGATGAGCGGCATAGTGGCGAAGCCGAACTCCTCGGCGCCGAGAAGCGCGGCGATGGCCACGTCGCGGCCGCTCATGAGCTTACCGTCCGTCTCGACGACGACGCGGGAGCGCAGACCGTTGAGCAGCAGGGTCTGCTGGGTCTCGGCCAGGCCGATCTCGAACGGGATGCCCGCGTGGTAGATGGAGTCGCGCGGGGCCGCGCCGGTGCCGCCGTTGTGGCCCGAGATGGTGATCTTGTCCGCGCCGCCCTTGGCCACGCCGGTGGCGATGGTGCCCACGCCGGCCAGCGCGCAGAGCTTGACGGAAATGCGGGCGTCGGGGTTGGCGTTCTTGAGGTCGAAGATGAGCTCGGCCAGGTCCTCGATGGAATAGATGTCGTGGTGCGGCGGCGGCGAGATGAGGCCAACGCCGGGCGTGGACTGGCGCACCTCGGCGATCCATGGGTAGACCTTCTTGCCGGGGAGGTGTCCGCCCTCGCCGGGCTTGGCGCCCTGGGCCATCTTGATCTGGATCTCGATGGCGGAGCGCAAGTAGCGAGAAGTGACGCCGAAGCGGCCGGAGGCGACCTGCTTGATGGCGCTCTTCTTGGAGTCGCCGTTGGGAAGCGGGGTCTCGCGCGCCGGGTCCTCGCCGCCCTCGCCGGTGTTGGAGCGGCCGTGGATGCGGTTCATGGCGATGGCCAGGCACTCGTGCTGCTCGCGGGAGATGGAGCCGTAGGACATGGCGCCGGTGTTGAAGCGGGTCATGATGGACTCGACGGGCTCGACCTCGTCGAGGGCGACGGGTGTGCGGCCGGAGGCGTCGAAGTCCATGAGGTCGCGCAGGGTAACGGCGCGGCCGCGGCGGTGCGTCCAGGCGGAGTACTCCTTGAACTCATCGTAGTCGCCCGTGCGGCAGGAGTGCTGCAGCAGGTAGACGGTCTTGGGGTCGATGAGGTGCTCCTCGCCGTCCTGCGGGCGCCACTTGGTGATGCCGAGCGTCGGGAGCTGGTCGGGCGCGGGGGTCTTGGCCAGGGCGAGGGCCGCGTCGTAGCGGTCGTTCTGCTCGCGCTGGATATCGGCCACGGTGAGGCCGCCGATGCGGGTCGCGGTGGAGGTGAAGTACTCGTCGACGACCTCGTCGGCCAGGCCGAGGATCTCGAAGATCTGGGCGGAGTGGTAGCCCTGCATGGTCGAGATGCCCATCTTGGACATGATCGAGGTGATGCCGGCGGTCACGGCACGGTTGTAGTTGGCCTGGGCCTCCTCGGCGGTAAGCTCGATGGCGCCCTTCTCGCACAGGTCGGCGATGCACTCGTGGGCCATGTAGGGATAGATGCCCGAGGCGGAGTAGCCGACGAGGCAGGCGTAGTCGTGGGCGTTCACGGCGTCGCCCGTCTCGACCACGAGGTCGGCGTCCATGCGCAGGCCCACCGAGATGAGGTGGTTGTGCACGCAGCCGAGGGCGAGCAGCGACGGGATGGGCACCTCGCCCGCGGCCGCGCGGTCGGAGATCACGATGATGTTCGCGCCGGCGCGGATCGCTTCCTCGGCGTCGCCCGCGAGGGCGTCCAGGGCATGCTTGAGGGCATCGGCGTCCCCGTCGCGGCGGTAGGTCGCCGAGAGGCGCGCGGTCTTGAAGCCCACGCGATCGATGGCGCAGATGCGCTCGAAGGCGTCGCGGGAGAGCATGGGGCCCTGCAGGCGCACGAGGCGGCAGTTGTCGCGGCAGTCCTCGAGGAGATTGCCGTGGTTGCCGAGGTAGAGCACCTGGGAGGTCACGAGGTTCTCGCGCAGCGCGTCGATGGGCGGGTTCGTGACCTGCGCGAAGAGCTGGTGGAAGTAGTCGAAGAAGGAACGGGTCTTCTTGGAGAGGCACGCCAGCGGGCTGTCGACGCCCATGGAGGCCAGGGGCACCTTGCCGGCCGCGGCCATCGGGCGGATGGCCTCGTCGACGTCGTCGTAGTGGTAGCCGAGCTTGGCCATGCGCGTGGTGAGGCCGATGCCCTCGTCGCGCTTCTCGCCGAGCTCGTCGGCGGCGGGCTCGCGCAGGTCGGAGATGTCGAGGGTCTCGTCGTCGAGCCAGTCGCGGAAGGGCTTCTGGTTGGCGTACTTGTCGCGGATCTCGTCGTTCCAGATCACGCGGCCCTGGTCGGGGTCGACCTCGAGCATCTCGCCGGGGCCGAGGCAGCCGGCCTGCTGGATGTTCGCGGGGTCGACGTCGATGGTGCCCACCTCGGACGAGAGGATGATGCGGTCGTCGCGCGTGACGTAGTAGCGCGCCGGGCGCAGGCCGTTGCGGTCGAGGGCGGCGCCGAAGAGCTTGCCGTCGGTGAAGGCGATGGCGGCCGGGCCGTCCCAAGGCTCCATGAGCATGGACTGGTAGGCGTCGTAGCTGCGGCGCTTATCGGAGAGATCGGGGTTCTTGTCCCAGGGCTCGGGGATCATGAGCGTGACGGCGCGGTCCAGGGGACGGCCGTTCATGGTGAGGAACTCGAGCACGTTGTCGAGGATGGCGGAGTCCGAGCCCTCCTTGTTGATCACGGGCATGACCTGCTCGAGGTCGGCGCCGAGCACCGGGCTGTACAGGTGCGGCTCGCGGGCGCGGATCCACGAGACGTTGCCGCGCAGGGTGTTGATCTCGCCGTTGTGGATGATGTAGCGGTTGGGGTGCGCGCGCTCCCAGGACGGGGTGGTGTTCGTGGAGTAGCGGGAGTGCACGAGGGCGAGCGCGGTCTCGACGGCCGCGTCGTTGAGGTCGATGAAGAAGCGGCGCATCTGCGTGGCCACGAGCATGCCCTTGTACACGATGGTGCGGGTGGACATGGAGCACACGTAGAAGATCTTGCCGGAAAGCGCGGGGTTCGTGTCGGCGGCGCGCTCGATGGTGCGGCGGGTCACGTAGAGCTTGCGCTCGAAGGCGATGCCGCGCTCGACGCCCTCGGGGCGGCGCAGGAAGGCCTGGAGGATGGTCGGCATGCAGGCGCGGGCGGAGTCGCCGAGGTCATGCGGGTCGACGGGCACCTCTCGCCAGAACATCAGCGGCACGCCGCACTTGGCGCAGCCCTCCTCGAAGACGCGCTTGGCGTCGGCGACGCCCAGGGCGTCGTCGTGCGGGAAGAAGAGCATGGCCACGCCGTAATCGCCCTCGTCGGGGAGCAGCTGCCCCTCCTTCTGGGCCTCCTTGCGGAAGAAGCGGTGCGGGATCTGGAAGAGCACGCCGGCGCCGTCACCGGTGTTGCGCTCAAGGCCCTTGCCGCCTCGGTGCTCGAGATTGACGAGGACCGAGAGGGCGTCGTCCAGGGTCTGGTGGCTGCGGACGCCCTTGAGATGGGCGATCGCGCCGATGCCGCAGGCGTCATGCTCGAACTCGCTGCGGTAGAGGCCCGGCTGTCGGGTCTTGTCCTCACTTTGGGTCATAGGGTTTCCTCTCCTTGTCGGCCACGCCTCGGTACTCGAGGCAGCATTGACCGGCGGCAGTACTCGAATGCTAGGAAAGCAGTTTACGGGCGATTCCCGAGTGTCCGGTAAAGCGAGACGAAGTGGCCACGGGTCCGTGACGCTTCGTTCGCGACCTCGTCATAAACCGGACTCGAACGGGAAATCCGCGAGAAATACGCGCAGGTTAACGGGCTTGTTTTTGACGCGTCGTGACAGGCCTCCGTTTGCGCACAGGTTATGGGCGCCGCGTTTCCAAAGCGTGTTGCGAACGCGGGACGGGGCGGGCATCGCGCACGTCGGGACTTCGCGCCGCGGCCAAGAAGCCCTGGATTCGCACCGCGCAGCAACGGCGGCGCGCGGCGCGCCCCGGAACGTCGCCGCGCAGTAACGGAGAAGCAGGAAGCGCCCTAGAAGTGCGCCACGCAGTAACGAAGAAGCGAGAAGCGCCCCGGAACGTCGCCGCGCAGTAACGAAGAAGCGAGAAGCGCCCCGGAACGTCGCCGCGCAGTAACGA
>CAVIBB010000023.1:0-22089 GCA_963640745.1 Paludibacteraceae bacterium | reverse complement strand
CCCGACCGAGGACGAGCAGTTCGCCGCTTATCAGAAGGTCGCCCTTCGCATGAAGAACCAGCCCGTCATCATCCGTACCCTGGATGTGGGCGGCGATAAGGAGATCCCGTACCTCGACCTGGTCAAGGAAGAGAACCCCTTCCTGGGCTACCGAGCCGTGCGCTACTGCCTGGCCAACCCCGAGCAGTACAAGGTCCAGCTCACCGCGCTTCTTCGCGCCTCCGCCTTCGGCGACATCAAGATCATGGTGCCGCTGGTCACCAACCTCGACGAGATTCGCCAGGTCAAGGACCTCGTCAAGGAGTGCATGGCCGAGCTCGACGCCCGCGGCGTGTCCTACAACAAGGACATCGAGGTCGGTACCATGATCGAGACCCCCGCGGCCTCCCTCATCGCCGACGACCTGGCCGCCGAGTGCGACTTCTTCTCCATCGGCACCAACGACCTCATCGGCTACACCATGTGCGCCGACCGCGGCAACGACAAGGTCGCCTACCTCTACGAGGTTTACCAGCCCGCCGTTCTCCGCTCCCTCAAGCGCATCATCGAGGAGGGCAACAAGGCCGGCATCATGGTCGGTATGTGCGGCGAGGCCGCGGCCGATCCGCTGCTCATCCCCGTGCTCATCTCCTTCGGCCTGGGCGAGTTCTCCGTTTCCGCGCCGTCGATCCTGCGCACGCGCCGCATCATTTCCGAGTGGACTAAGGCCGAGGCCGACGCCCTCACCGAGAAGGTCATGCAGCTCAAGACCGCTACCGAGGTCAAGGCCATGCTCCAGGCTGCCGCCAAGTAGTTTTTCGGTAACTGAGCAATTGAAGAACCCCGGGCTATGGCTCGGGGTTCTTTTTTGCCTTTCCGATTATTGGGTGCGAAGCACATCGAGCGTGGCCCGGGTTCGCCCGCGGGGACTTGCCGCGCTTAAGCCGGATATATGACGTCGATCGCGTCCGGCACCACGTCGATGATGAATTCCTTACCCTCGAGCTTCTCGCCGTCTACCTGGCAAGGCGGCTCCTGGGCAAAGTGGAGCTCAGCATGCCTGACCTGCCTCGTTGCGACCACGTTGGACACTACGTGCTTGCCGAACCTCGCCAGACCAAGTAGGCCAAGGAGTTTAGGGGTGGAGGGCTTCGAGACGTTGTAGCAGACGTCCAGCTGGCCGTCGCAAGGGTCGGCCTGCGGGCAGATCTTGAATCCCCCGCCGTAGGTGGGCCCCACCTGCACGGCGAAAATGATGCTCGACAGCTGAATCGGCTCATCGTCGTCAAAGGCGGCTGCGCACTCATAGCCTGCGCCCGCGCGCGAAAGAATGGAGAGGGCGGAGCGTACGAAGAGCTCCTCTCCCTTCTGCGACGTGCCTTCCGCGCGTTTATCGGTCGTGTCGAGCGCTATTGCGGCGTCGAGACCGAACGAGAGGGTCTGCGCGTAGTAGACATCGTTGACACGCCCGACCTCGGAGCTCCTGGCGTGGCCGCGCACAAGCTGCGCGAGGGACTCGGCGACGTCGTTCCTCTTTATGCCGAGTGTGCGGGCACAGTCGTTTCCCGAGCCCATTGGGATAACTCCGAGCTGCGGGCGCATCTCGCGGCGCAGGCGCATGAGACCGTTCACGACCTCGTGGATAACGCCGTCGCCGCCAAGGGCGATTACGGTGTCGTAGCCGCTGGCCGAGGCAGCGATGCCCACGGCATCCTGAGGCCCTGACGTGCGCACGACCTCGAATCCGGTCGTCGCTGAGCGGTAGCTGCTGAGGAACGTCTCGGCGAAGCGCGCGCCTCGCTCGCCCTCCCCGCTGTGCGCGGCTGGATTGGCGATGATCAGCGTTTTTCCAAGAGGGGAGCGTGGCATCGGTGCCCTTTCGTTGTCTGGTGGTGGCTGCAATTCTATACTCATCGCTTGCCCGCACCGAACTTCTCGCGTATAGTAATTCTTCGGTTCCGGGGCGTGGCGCAGCTTGGTAGCGCATCTGCTTTGGGAGCAGAGGGTCGCTGGTTCGAATCCAGTCGCCCCGACCAACATACGCGGGTGTGGTTCAACGGTAGAACCTTAGCCTTCCAAGCTAATGACGCGGGTTCGACTCCCGTCACCCGCTCCAGAGAAAACGGTAGGTCAGGGATACAGCGTCTCTGGCCTGCTTTTTTTCTTGCCGCTACTTCTCGCCGAGTTTGTACGAGACTCCGATAAAGACAAAGGGGCTCCAACCCTTCTTTTTTTGCTTCGCGCCTGTTTTGCGGCCACCTTCCTGCGGCGTTGCATCGGGTTCCGGGACCACGTCTTCCATCCCGTACTTGGAAAGATATTCGCGCCACCACTCGGTGTCGTTCTCGTCGTGCAAAAAGCCGTCGTCTGCCATCGTCGCTCCTTTGATAAGCCCCGCTCCATGCTGGGCGGGCGTAGCCAAATCATAGATGGCCCTCCGGACATAAATAGAGAGCTGCGAAAACACCCCGAGTACCTGAGTTGATTCTGCGCCTTATGCCGTTCGCCGGCATACTTCATCGGTGTACGGTGCCAAAGTTGCCCCACAACGATAAACAACACGCGTCTGAGCTGCCCGTATGTACGCAATGTTTCGGGCACCGCGCAAGAACGTTACGCATCGAGAACCCAACGATTGCGTAAAACACGACGCGCGTACCCTTTTTATCGGAAAACGGTGCCCGGGCCAAACCGCCCGGGGCCATATGCAAACGATGGGAGAGAGCATGTCCTACTGCGACAACGTCCTGGCCGACCTCAAGGCCCGCTACCCCGAGCAGACCGAGTTCATCCAGGCCGCGACCGAGATCCTGAGCACCCTGCAGCCCGCCCTCGACGCCCACCCCGAGTACGAGGAGGCCGCCATCCTCGAGCGCCTCGTCGAGCCCGAGCGCGTCGTCATGTTCCGCGTCCCCTGGGTCGACGACTCCGGCAAGGTCCAGGTCAACCGCGGCTACCGCGTCGAGTTCAACTCCGCCATCGGGCCCTACAAGGGCGGCCTGCGCTTCAACCCGACCGTTACCCTCGGCATGCTCAAGTTCCTCGGCCTCGAGCAGATCCTGAAGAACTCCCTCACCACCCTTCCCATGGGCGGCGGCAAGGGCGGCTCCGACTTCGACCCCAAGGGCAAGTCCAACAACGAGATCATGCACTTCTGCCAGTCCTTCATGACCGAGCTCTGCCGCCACATCGGCCCCAACACCGACGTCCCCGCCGGCGACCTCGGCGTCGGCGGCCGTGAGGTCGCCTACATGTTCGGCCAGTACAAGCGCATCCGCAACGAGTGGACCGGCGTCCTCACCGGCAAGGGCCTCTCGTTCGGCGGCTCGCTCGCCCGCACCGAGGCCACCGGCTACGGCCTGGTTTACTTCGTCGACGAGTACCTCAAGTCCAACGGCGACTCCTTCGAGGGCAAGAACGTCGTCGTCCACGGCTCCGGCAACGTGGCCATCTACGCCATCCAGAAGGTCGCCCAGCTCGGCGGCAAGGTCCTTGCCTGCTCCGACACCAAGGGCTGGGTCGAGGACCCCGACGGCGTCGATTACCAGGTGCTCGAGCACATCTACAACAAGAAGCGCTCCGGCAACGACAAGGGCGTCTCCCTCGCCATGTACGTGGACGAGCGCCCGAACGCCGTGTGGCACGAGGAGGACGGCCGCGGCGTCTGGGGCGTCGCCTGCGACGTCGCGCTTCCCTGCGCCCGCGAGAACACCCTGCTGCTCGAGGACGCGCAGAAGCTCGTCGCGGGCGGCTGCAAGGTCGTCGGCGAGGGCGCGAACATGCCGACCACCATCGACGCCACCGAGTACTTCCAGGCCAACGGCGTCGCCTTTATGCCCGGCAAGGCCGCGAACGCCGGCGGCGTGCTCGTCTCCGGCCTCGAGATGAGCCAGAACGCCGAGCACCTCTCCTGGACCTTCGAGGAGGTCGACGGCAAGCTCGAGCAGCTCATGCGCGGCATGTTCCACAACGTGGACGACACCGCCAAGAAGTACGGCCACGAGGGCAACTTCGTCATGGGCGCCAACATCGCCGGCTTCGAGAAGGTCGCCGACGCTATGCTCGCCCAGGGCGTCTGCTAAGCGCGTCCGAGCAGCCCGGCCATTCACCTTCATAGCCCCGGTCGCCGCCCTTTCGGGTTCGGCGGCCGGGGCTTCTTGATGTGCGTATTCTTACAAAGTGTTTGTTTGCCATACATTTATTCATGCATCTACCAGCGGTTTCTTATTTGTAAAGTCGGCAAATCGCGGCGGTTTCCTTACTTTTGGTCGCTATACTGCAATGCAGACCTTTAAGACGGTACGAGAGACCGAAAAGGCGTCCACAACGTATTCGCAGCAGCCTTCTCGGAGTTCTGCGCCATCGGCGCGGCGGCTCCGATTTTTGTGAAGAAGGCGTTCGGCCCACGGGTCGGCGCGAAGCCCTCTGGGCGCAGACGGAAAGGACGGTGACGCGTTGAACCTTCTGGTCGACGGCGGCAACACCCCCAAGGCGCTTCTGGCGCTTGAGGACGGCAGTTATTTCTTCGGGCGCTGCGCGGGCGCCGAGGGCGAGACCTTCGGCGAGGTGGTATTCAACACCTCGATGGTCGGTTATCAGGAGATCGTCTCCGACCCCTCATACGCGGGTCAGCTGGTCACGCTGACGTATCCCCAGATCGGCAACTACGGCGTGAACGAGATCGACATGCAGGCCCGTGACCTTCATCTTGCCGGCCTCATCGTCCACGACATGTGCTACCAGCCGAGCAACTGGCAGTCCGTCAAGTCGCTTCCCGATTTCCTGCGCGAGCGCGGCATCGTCGCCATCGAGGACGTTGACACCCGCGCCCTCACGCTCAAGATTCGCGAGGGCGGCGCCATGAAGGCCGCCATCTCGACGACCGACCTCGACCCCGAGAGCCTGGTCGCGCGCGTCAAGGCCTCCGAGCCCATCTCCGAGCACAACTACGTGGCCGACGTCTCCACGAACGAGCGCTACGTCGTCCCCGCGAAGGGGGAGGCCAAGCACAAGGTCGTGGCCTACGACTGCGGCGAGAAGGCCGGCATCGCCAAGCGCTTCGCCGCCGTGGGCTGCGAGGTCACCGTCGTGCCGTGGGACTACCCGGTGGCCGACGCCCTGGCCATGGACCCCGACGGCGTTTTCTTCTCCAACGGCCCCGGCGACCCCGAGACCGTCCCTCCCGTGGTCGAGGCCGTCCAGGCCTGCCTGGGCAAGCTCCCCGTCTTCGGCATCTGCCTCGGCAACCAGGTCATCTCGCTCGCGGCCGGCGGCCAGATCGAGAAGCTCCCGTACGGCCACCACGGCGGCAACGAGCCCGTTATGAACCTGCTTACCGGTAAGGTCGAGATCACGGCCCAGAACCACAACTACGGCCCGATCTTCAAGACTTTCGGCCCGCTCATCCCGGAGCTTTCCGGCGGCTTCTCCGAGCACGTCGACGACCTGCGCTTCTGGAGCGAGAAGCACATCGCGCCGGTCGTGCAGACCGAGCGCTACGGCCGCATCCGCCTCACGCACGTGAACCTCAACGACGGCACCCCCGAGGGCATCCAGTTCCTCGACGTGCCGGCCTTCTCCATGCAGTACCACCCCGAGGCCAAGCCCGGCCCCAACGACTCGACCTACGCCTTCGCCGCCTTCGCGCGCCTTATGGACGGTGTCGAGGACTACCTTGCCATCGACGTCCGCGAAGGGAGGCGCTTCTAATGCCCAAGCGCACCGACATCAAGAAGATCCTCATCATCGGTTCCGGCCCCATCGTCATCGGCCAGGCCTGCGAGTTCGACTACTCCGGCACCCAGGCCTGCAAGGCGCTGCGCCAGGAGGGCTACGAGGTCGTCCTCGTCAACTCCAACCCTGCCACCATCATGACCGATCCCGAGACCGCCGACCGCACCTACATCGAGCCGATCACGGCCAACTCCGTGGCCAAGGTCATCGAGAAGGAGCGTCCTGACGCGCTTCTTCCCAACATGGGCGGCCAGACCGGCCTCAACTGCGCCGTGGCGCTCGCGCACGCCGGCGTGCTCGACAAGTACGGCGTCGAGGTCATCGGCTGCGACATCGACTCCATCGAGACGGGCGAGGACCGCGAGCTCTTCGCGGCGGCCATGAAGGACATCGGCATCGACGTCGCCAAGTCCGAGATCGCCCACACCATGGAGGAGTGCGAGGCCGCGGTCGACGCCGTCGGCGGCTACCCCGTGGTCATCCGCCCGTCCTTCACCCTCGGCGGCGCGGGCGGCGGCATCGCCTACGACCACGATGACCTGCTGAGCATTTGCGAGCAGGGCCTGGCTCTCTCGCCCGAGACCGAGGTCTTGGTCGAGCAGTCCATCGAGGGCTGGAAAGAGATCGAGATGGAGGTCATGCGCGACGTGGCCGGCAACGGCGTCATCGTCTGCTCCATCGAGAACCTCGACCCCATGGGCGTCCACACCGGCGACTCCATCACCGTGGCGCCGGCCCAGACGCTGGCCGACTGGGAGCTGCAGCGCCTGCGCGACTACTCGCTGGCCATTCTCGAGAAGGTCGGCGTAGCCACCGGCGGCTCCAACGTGCAGTTCGCCGTGAACCCCGAGGACGGCCGCGTCATCGTCATCGAGATGAACCCGCGCGTCTCCCGCTCCTCGGCGCTCGCCTCCAAGGCCACCGGCTTCCCCATCGCGAAGATGGCGGCGCTTCTCTCCGTGGGCTATACCCTGGACGAGATCCAGAACGACATCACGCACTCCACGCCCGCCTGCTTCGAGCCGTCGATCGACTACTGCGTGGTCAAGATCCCGCGCTTCGCGTTCGAGAAGTTCAAGGGCGCATCCGACCGCCTCTCGACTCGTATGAAGGCCGTTGGCGAGGTCATGGCCATCGGCTCCACCTTCGAGGAGGCCATGCAGAAGGCCATGCGTTCCCTCGAGCAGGGGCACGCCGGCCTCGGCGCGGATGGCAAGGACGACTTCGACGAGGAGGGCTTCGCCGAGAAGGTCGCCACCCCGACGCCCGAGCGCATCCTTTATGTGGCTGAGGCCCTGCGCCGCGGCTGGACCGTCGAGCAGGTCTTCGACGCGACTAAGATCGACCAGTGGTTCCTCCACCGCATCAACGACATCGTGACCGCCGAGAAGCGCATCCGCGAGCTCGGGCTCTCCGGCCTCGATGCCGAGCACATGCTCGCCGCCAAGCAGATGGGCTTCTCCGACGTGCAGCTCGCACACCTCACCGGCCAGCGCGAGGACACCGTGCGCGCCATCCGCGAGGTGCTGGGCGTCCGCCCGCTCGTCAAGACCGTCGACACCTGCGCCGGCGAGTTCTCGAGCCGCACTTCTTACCACTACTTCACCTATGAGCAGGGCGGTGCCTCCGAGTTCCACGAGGCCGAGAAGCCCCGCGCCATCATCCTGTCGGCCGGCCCCAACCGCATCGGCCAGGGCATCGAGTTCGACTATTGCTGCTGCCACGCCGCCTATGCCCTGCACGAGAAGGGCTACGAGACGGTCATGGTCAACTGCAACCCCGAGACCGTCTCGACCGACTACGACACCTCGGACCGACTCTACTTCGAGCCGCTTACGTTTGAGGACGTCATGAACATCATCGAGGTCGAGAAGCCTGAGGGCGTGATCGTCACGCTCGGCGGCCAGACCCCGATCAACCTCGCCAAGCGCCTGAAGGCGGCGGGCGTGCCCATCATGGGCACCCAGCCCGAGTCGATCGACCTCGCCGAGGACCGCGACCGCTTCGCTGCGCTTCTCGACAAGCTCGAGATCGCCTACCCGCCGTCGTCGACCGCCGAGACCATTCCCGAGGCCAAGGCCGTCGCGCGCCGCGTCGGCTACCCGCTGCTGGTTCGTCCGTCCTACGTGCTGGGCGGCCGCGGCATGGGCATCGTCTACAACGACGAGGACCTGGTCACGTACATGGGCGAGGCCACCAAGGTCTCCCCGGATCACCCCGTCTACCTCGACGCTTTCCTCGAGGACGCCATCGAGCTCGACGTGGACGCCCTGTGCGACACCGAGGAGTGCTATGTGGGCGCCGTTCTGGAGCACATCGAGGAGTGCGGCATCCACTCCGGCGACTCCGCCTGCTGCTTCCCGCCGTTCTCGCTCTCCGATTCCATCGTGGCCAAGATCCGCGAGATCACCCGCAAGCTCGCGCTCTCGTGCAACATACGCGGCCTGCTGAACGTCCAGTACGCCGTCCGCGACGAGCAGGTCTTCGTCATCGAGCTGAACCCGCGCGCCTCCCGCACCGTGCCCTTCTCCTCGAAGGCCACCGGCGTGAGCCTCGCCAAGTACGCCGTCCGCGTGATGAGCGGCGAGATGATCGCCGACCTGGGCCTGCCACCCGAGGACGCCGAGCGCGGCTACTACGCCGTCAAGGAGGCCGTCATGCCGTGGAGCCGCTTCCCCGGCGCCGACGTGACCCTCGGGCCCGAGATGAAGTCGACGGGTGAGGTCATGGGCCTCGACGTCACCTTCCCGAAGGCGTATGCCAAGACCCGCGAGGCCATCGACTACGACGTGCCTCAGTCCGGCACCGTGTTCCTCTCGGTCTGCGACCGCGACAAGCGCTCCGTCGCCCCCGTCGCGCTTTCGCTCCAGCACCTTGGCTATAAGCTCGTGGCCACGGGCGGCACCGCGAAGACCCTGAAGGCCGCCGGCATCCCGTGCGAGGTCGTCAAGCGCATCTCCGAGGGCAGCCCCAACATTGGCGACCTTCTCGCCGAAGGCAAGATCAGCTTCATGATCAACACGCCCAAGGGCCACAGCTCCCGCGGAGACGGCGCGACCCTGCGCTCCGAGGCCGTGAGCCGCGGTATCGACATGGCCACCACCATGTCCGGCGCCGTCGCCCTTGTCCAGTCCATCGCGGCCCTGCGCGAGGGTCCCTTGGACGTCTACGCGCTCCAGGACCTGAGCCACTAAGTGCCTTTTAGCCCCGCCCTTTTGATGAGGGCGGGGCTATTTTTGTGTCGCGGCCCGCCTCGCAAACCAAAAACGGTCTCCGTGTGGGATTTAATTCAAACCTCGCGCAGAACCGAATTTCCAGCAACGCATCTACCTGCGGAAACGTAACACGCATCCCGCCGGCTACTCGCCCAACCCGAATTTAATCCCACACGGAGGCGTTTTTTGTTCAGCACGAGCCCTTTTACCTGTTCAATTCGCCTCGGTGAGCGACGCCCGCTCCGTTTCTGCTGACCCGCCCTTGCCCGGCGGGCGAGTCTCGAAGCGAGCGAGCGAGCGCAAAGCGCGAGCGCCGAGCCCGTAGGGCAAGGGGACGGGACGGCAGAAACGGGGCGAGCCCTTGACGTTTGCCGTGTGAATCCCGTGTTGTTTGGGTTTATCAGCGAAGTTTGCTACTATTGCAAAGTTGTGCGACGCAAGCGGGCGTGGTGGAACTGGTAGACACGCTGGATTTAGGTTCCAGTGGGGGAGACTCCGTGAAGGTTCGAGTCCTTTCGCCCGCACCAGCGCACATATTCGCAATCAATCGACGGGGAAGGCCCGCCGAAGCACGAGACACTGGAGGAACGTTGAACATCACCGTTACCGCTGAGCAGCCCAAGGACAACAAGGTCGCTGCCAAGGTCGTCGTCGACGCCAAGGACGTCAACGCCGCCATCAAGAAGACCTACAAGGACATCGCCGGCAAGTACAACTTCCAGGGCTTCCGTCGCGGCAAGGCCCCCCGTCCGGTCGTCGACGCCATGATGGGCAAGGAGGGCGTCCTCGCCCAGGCCACCAACGAGCTGCTCAACGACCTCGAGCCCGCCGTGCTCGAGGAGCTCAACATCACCCCGGTCGGCCGCCTTTCCTTCGGCGACGACCCCGCTCTGCTCGTCGAGGGCTCCGAGTACGAGGCCAACGTCGAGGTCGGCGTCCGCCCGCAGGTCGAGCTCGAGAGCTACGACGCCCCCGAGGTCAACATGCCTCCCGAGGAGGCCACCGACTCCGAGGTGGAGTGGCAGGTCAAGCAGCTCCTTTCTTACCAGACCTCCTATGAGGACACCGATTCCGAGGCCGAGGTCGCCGAGGGCGACGTCGTGAACGTCACCATCGAGGACGTCGAGGGCGCTTCTCACCTCGCCGCCGAGAGCCGCACCCTCTTCCTCAACGGCCAGCAGGTCCCCGCTGAGCTCCAGGCCGGCATTGTCGGCATGAAGAAGGGCGAGACCAAGGACGTCGAGTGGACCCACTCCCACGAGCACGACGGCGAGACCCTCTCCCACGACTTCAAGGTCAAGGTCACCCTCAACGCCATCAAGGAGGCCGTGACCCCCGAGCTCACCGACGAGCTCGTCAAGAACTCCTACGGCTATGACGACGTCGCCGCCTTCAAGGCCGCTGTCAAGGAGGAGATCGAGGCCGACAAGAAGCACACCCTTCCCGACCTCAAGGAGGACCGCGTCGTCGAGGCCGTCGGCAAGCTGGTCAAGCTTGACGAGGTTCCCGAGGAGTACAAGAACGAGATCTTCAACGAGCTCGCCCAGGAGTTCCTCGCCCAGCTCCAGCGCCAGAACATCTCCCTCGACATGTACCTGCGCGCCCGCGGCGTGAAGTCCGACGACTTCATCGCCGACCTCCACGAGCAGGCCGACGAGCGCGCCCGTCAGTCCCTCGCCCTCGACGCCGTGGCCGCTAAGCTCGGCTTTGAGGCCACCGAGGAGGACGTGGACAACGAGTTCGCCCGCGCCGGCATCAAGGACGTCAAGTCCACCGTCAAGCAGTGGAAGAAGGAGGGTCGCCTCCCGGCCATCCGCGACTCCATCAAGCGCACCAAGGCTCTCGACTGGCTGGTCGAGAACGCCAAGGTGAACGTCGTCGACGAGGTCGCCGAGCGTCTTGCCGAGGCCGAGAAGGCCGAGGACGCCGAGTAAGCGAATCGTCGCGTCCGCACCCTAGCATTCTCACGCCCCGAGCGAGCCCAAAGCCCGCTCGGGGCGTTGTGTACAACGCAAGGAGAAACCCATATGCACAACCCGACAAACATCCCGCTCATCCCGTATGTCGTTGAGCAGACCCCGCGCGGTGAGCGCAGCTTCGACATCTACTCTCGCCTGCTCAACGACCGCATCGTCTTCCTCGGCGAAGAGGTCACGCGCGACTCTGCGAACCTGGTCATCGCGCAGCTTCTCTTCCTCGAGAGCCAGGATCCGGATAAGGACATCTCGTTCTACATCAACTCGCCCGGCGGCGACGTGTATTCGGGCCTCGGCATCATCGACACGATGAACTTCATCAAGCCCGACGTCTCCACTATCTGCGTGGGCATGGCCGCGTCCATGGGCGCCGCCATCCTCGCCTGCGGCGCAAAGGGCAAGCGCCTCGCGCTGCCCAACTCGATGGTCCTCATCCACCAGCCGAGCTCCGGCGTCTCCGGCCAGCAGACCGACATCCAGATCGTCGCCGACGAGACCCGCTGGATTCGTGAGCACCTCAACCAGATGCTCGCCGACGCTACCGGCCAGCCTATCGAGCGCATCAATGCCGATACCGAGCGTGACAACTACATGCGCGCCGCCGAGGCGTGCGAGTACGGCCTTGTCGATAAGGTCATCTCGTCCCGCAACGTTCCCGCCACCCAGGAGTAGCCGATGCCTTCCAACAACGACGGTTATTACGGCGGAGGCTACGGTTTCCAGTTCGGCGATGAGGGCCTGGGCGAGATGCGCTGCTCCTTCTGCCACAAGACCCGCTCCCAGGTGAACAAGCTCATTGCCGGCCAGGACGGCGTCTGCATCTGCGACGAGTGCGTCGAGATGTGCCGCGACATGATCGACGGCGGTGCCATGGCCGACCCGCTGGCCTACGACGAGGCGGACAGCGTCGCCCTCGCCGGCGGCGAGCTGCCGACCCCGCACCGCATCTACGAGGAGCTCTCGCAGTACGTCATGGGTCAGGAGCAGGCTAAGCGCGCCATGTCGGTCGCGGTTTACAACCACTATCGCCGCATCCTTTCGGGCAACGACGGACTCAGCTCCGACGGCGAAGAGGTCGAGATCGCCAAGAGCAACATCCTGCTCCTAGGCCCCACCGGTACCGGCAAGACCCTGCTGGCCCAGACGCTTGCCCGCTTCCTTGAGGTGCCCTTCGCGATCGCCGACGCCACCTCTCTCACTGAGTCGGGCTACGTCGGCGAGGACGTCGAGAACATCCTGCTTAAGCTCATCACCGCGGCCGACGGCGACGTCGAGCGCGCCCAGCGCGGCATCGTGTACATCGACGAGGTCGACAAGATCGCTTGCAAGGCCGAGAACCTCTCCATTACCCGCGATGTTTCCGGCGAGGGCGTGCAGCAGTCGCTGCTCAAGATCCTCGAGGGCACCATCGCGAGCGTCCCGCCCCAGGGCGGCCGCAAGCACCCGCAGCAGGAGCTCATCAAGATCGATACCACGAACATCCTGTTCATTTGCGGCGGCGCGTTCGTCGGCTTGGACAAGATCGTCGCGGACCGCATTGGCAAGAAGGGCATCGGCTTCAACTCCGAGCCCATCACGAAGGTGAACGAGGCCGATATCGACCTGCTCGCCGAGGTCATGCCGCAGGACCTCCACACCTTCGGCATGATCCCCGAGTTCATCGGCCGCCTGCCGGTCATCACCTCGACCAAGGCCCTTACCGTCGATGACCTGGTGCGGATTCTCGTCGAGCCGAAGAACGCGCTGGTCAAGCAGTACAAGCGCATCTTTGAGCTCGAAGGCGTTGACCTTGAGTTCGAGGACGACGCGCTTGCCGAGATTGCCGAGCAGGCACTTGCCCGAAAGACCGGCGCCCGTGGCCTTCGCGCCATTTGTGAGTCGACGCTTCAGGACACTATGTTCGATGTGCCGTCCGACCTCGACGTGACCAAGGTGATCGTTACCAAGGAGTCCGTCGGCGGCGCCGGCTCGCCGAAGATCGTCCGCAAGAAGCACTAGGATTCGGCGCCGCGAAGCGGGGGAGAAGAACCGCCCCGGCCCATCGCGTGTCTGTTTCACTCAATTGCCCCGTCCCGTATGCTTTGATGTCATATGGGGCGGGGCTTTTACGTTGTTTGGGGCTCATGACGTCTCTGATGAGACAAGCGACTTTGTGCTTGCACAAAAATCTTTGATTCTGCGTGCCATATTTGAAAATATATGCAAAAGACTTGATGTATCAACTGGGCAAACGTCGGGTTGAGATTACTTCAGTTCCGAAAACATACCCCGACAACCTCTTAAGCGCCGGAAAATCCAAGCAGAATCTCGATTTTTTGATCACGCAGCATCATTTACGAGGCATCAGGGGTGGTCATCAACTCGTTAACGTGTAATTGGCTACTGCAATCACCTTGCCTGGCCTTATCGGGGCGGGCTTTATCCAAGGTGCAGGTCGCTTTACGCCACCGCGGCGCCGAGGCGTCGGCCGAGCCAAACAGCGAGCAGGCAGGCGCCCACGTTGGATACGATGTTGAGCGTCGCGCCCAGTATGTTTCCTGTATCTATAAGGGTGAACGTCTCGTTCGAGAAGGTCGAGAACGTTGAGAGCCCGCCGCAGAGCCCGACGGTCACGAACGACCTAACGTTTGGGTCCAAGTCGATTGCGGCGCCGAGGTTCGAGGCGGCGCCGATGACGATGCCGGCCAAAACGTTGGCGATAAAGGTGCCAGCCGGCAGCCCGGGCAGCATTGCGCGCATAACGCCGCCGATGCCCCAACGCCCCAAACTCCCTAGCGCCCCACCCAAGGCAACCGCGATGGCCTCCATGTTTATCCCTCCCGCTCTTATCGATTTCGTCTCGCATAATTCTACCGGCAGGTGAACAGGGGACGTATCCCCGTTCATCTCCGTAAGGGCATTTGAAGGAGTGCAATTTAAGGACAACGGCGAGCTCTATCCGATTCGGCGCTCCTTTTTATGACACCCTGCTCTCAGTTCAAGCCCATCGACCTTAGCGGGTAGCTAATGAAATCCTTCGTGTCGAGGGCCATTATGTGGGCCACCGGCTGTATCGCCGGCAATTCGACTTAAGGGGAATGTATGGCCAAAGAAGGAAAGAAGCCCATCGGCAAAATCGTGATCATCGTTATCGTAGTGCTGGTTATCGCGGCCGTCGCAGGTGGTTCGGGCACCAAAAAGGCGACGACAACGGAGCCCGTGAGCTCCTCTCAGCAAAGCGCCGAACAGGCCACGAGCGCCGATGGTGCCGGCACAAACGAGCAGAAGGAGGAGTCTACCGAGAACCTTGCCGTCGGTACTACCGTCACCCTTACCAACGGTATTTCCGTGACCGTTGATTCCGTCGAGGCCGGGCTTTCCAACTACGATGGTTCTGTCGTCACCGGTATCCACGTTACCTACGTCAACAACGGCGACGAAGGCGCGAGCTACAACGTCTACGACTGGAAGGGCGAGGATGCCAACGGCGCCCAGCAGTCCACGACCTACTACAGCGACGCTTCCGACGAGCTGTCCTCCGGAACCTTGGCCAAGGGCGGTACTGTCTCGGGCAATATTTACTTCAAGGGCGACCTCTCCCGCGCGCTCTACTTCGGCAGCATCATCGACAAGACCGCGACGGCCAGCTGGCAGCTTGCATAAGATGAGACGGGTGGCTTCCGGCGCGTAGATGGATGCAAGGTGAATCACATGGCGACAAAGAAACTGACCGAGGAGCTCTTAGGTGAGCTGCTAGATTCCCCGAGCATTGACAGCTTCGTCGATAGCCATGATTTTCCGGCAACTGACTTGGCTTCCTACCTGCAGTTTCTTCTTGCCGAAAAGGGCCTTGAGCGAGTCCGCGTCGTGCGTATGGCCGACCTCAACGAGACGTTCGGCTACCAAATATTCACCGGCGCGCGCCATCCGTCCCGCGATAAGGTGCTGCAGATCGCCTTTGCGATGGCCCTCACCCTGCGCGAGACCAACCGGGCCCTGACGGCGGCGGGAGTGAGTCGGCTCGACTGCAAGGACCGCCGCGATGCCATCATCATTTTCTGTATCGACCGCGGCTGCTCCCTGCAGAAGGTCAACGAGGAGCTTTATCGCTTTGGGGAGAAGACCATCTGTTAGGGGCCGCGGCGGCCCAACCGCCTTGGCTGGTCTATCATTGCGGGCATGGAATTCGACGAGACACACAGCGTGAGCACGGACGACGCGTTCGACGAACAGCTCATGAGCCACCTGGCCTCTTGCGGGAGGTCAGGTGGCTATCGCGTGCTTGACGTGCTTAAGCTCTCAGATTTCGAGGTGACCGAGAAGGTCGTCTTTGAGGGTGAAAGCGGCGAGCTGGGTCCCTTCGTTGCAAAGCATATCGAGGCAGAGAGCGGTTTGGGTCGCGCCTATGAGCAGTTGTTTCTAGCTCAGCGGAACGGCCTTCGCTGTCCTAACCTGCCACGGGTCGCCGACTGCTGGTGCGACGGGCAGCACGTCAATGTTGTCATGGAGTGGCTCGACGGACAGACGCTGGAAGAGCTTGTGGTTAAGATGGGGCCCGGCCCGGAGCTTGCTTGCGAGGCAGTGACGCAGATCGCGGCTGCGGTAGAGGTGTTGCACGATGGGCTGGGGCAGGATGCGCCGGTGATTCACCGCGACCTAAAGCCGGCCAACGTTATGGTCGTGGGTGGCAGGGGCGGTATCCCGCGCACCTACGTCTTGATCGACCTGGGCATCGCCCGTACCTGGCGTGAGGGCGCGGAGGCGGATACTGCCCGTCTCGGCACGCGCGCCTATGCTCCGCCCGAGCAGTTTGGTTTTGGGCAGACGGACGTGAGAAGCGATGTCTATGCCTTAGGGGCCGTACTGTACTTTTGTCTCACCGGCGAGGATCCTGAGCCTGGCAAGACCGCAGCGCAGCTTGTCGCGCGCACAGATGTGCCGCCTGAGCTGGGTTCAGTTGTGGCAAGGGCAATGAGTTTCGACCCCGAGGCACGTTACGCGAGTGCGACGGAGCTGGCAGCGGCGGTCGACGGGTATCCCGCGTCTTGCAATGTCCCTGCAAGAGGCTTCCGTCTTCTGGGCATTCGCGATTCTTTGGGCCGGGCGTGGAATGTCTGTCTTGTGGCCTCGCTGGCCGTATTTCTCTGCGCTTGTGTGGGCAATTTCGTCTTGCCGACGTCGTCGAACCAGAGCTATCCCACTTGGTACTTAGGCCTCGAGTTCCTCTTTTGGCTACCGCTGAGCGCCTTGGCAGCGTTCTGGCTTCTCTTTGACAAGCGTCGCTTTATGCGGAGGTTTCCGACGCCGGCAAAAGCGCCCTTGCGCGTCCAACGTATCGCATGCGTTGTCGTGATGGTGGCCTCGCTGGTCGTCGTCATGATGGCGGGCGCCCTTGGCGGCGTTTTCTAACGGTGAGCGGGGGACGCGTCCGGGCACTGGTTTTGGTTTGGCCCGGGCGCGTCCCCTGCCGTTTAGCCTCGAAGACAACGAAGACGGTCACGCGCTTTACTCTTCGCAATGGAATCGCCTCTTTAGGCGTTGCTTGCGCGCTTTGCGTCGCTTGCGTTTGGGGTTACTTGCGGAAGAGCTCGCGGACGGCCGCGACAATCACGGCCGCGACGAAAGCCGCTAAGAACTGGCTCATTCGGTTCACCTCCTGCCAGGGCGCAGACCTTGTAAGTGCTTGCTGTAGTAGAAACCCGAGGCGCTACAGGTTGCTGCCGCCGAGCTTCATATATGTCTTGATAACCGCCGTTCGCCTCTTGCTGCCGCCGGGACAGAGCTTGTCGAATGCCGGCATGATGCCCTTGTACAGGGCGATGACCTGCGCGCGCTTCGCGAGCCCCTTGGCCGTCGCGCGTGAATCCTCGAGCTGGGCGCGGATCTCCTCCAGGTAAGGGGAACGCCTGGCGTAGCCCCAGAACAGCTCGGCGCCGTCGGCGTCGGGGTAGAGCCACGGCCGGTTGTCCGGCCCCGCGAAGTGCACGATCTTCGGGTCGAGGCGCGCGGCCTCGTACTCGGCCCGCACGTCCGCCGGCGCATTGGCCACGATGTGCGTGCGCCGAAGGTGCTGCCAGTCCATGAGGTAGTTCCAGTTCATGGGGATGCGCACGTACTCGCCGTTGACGACCTTGTTGAGCACGTCCTGGTCAAGCCAGCGCCACATGCGCTCGGTGCTGATGCGCAGGAACTCCTCGGGCGTGATGGTGCGGCGCAGCTCCGCCAGGTTCATGAGCAGCACGCCCGCCTGGAAGTAATCGTGCGGGTCGTCCATGCCGAGCTCGTCGTGCAGATACGGCCCCACGGTCTGGTCGTAGCCGTCGATCTGGCCGATGGTGTCGGCGTCGCGCGTGGCGCCGAGCTTATAGCCCTCCACGTCGATGTCGTAGAGCTCGGCCACGTCGGCGTTGACGATAAGGTCCGAGTCGAGATAGATGGCCTTGTCCACATTGGGGAGCAGCTGAGGAGCGAGCAGGCGGAAATACGTCTCCGGCCGGAAGTGGCCGTGGTGGGGGAGCTTGATGTCGCCCAGCGCGGCGTCCACGTCGAGGAAACCGATGCCGACGTTCGCGCCCTTGGTCTGGCGCGACAGCGTGATCATGCTGGTGGGGGAGAGGTCGCGCGTGAGGACGATTATGTCGTAGCGGCGGCTCTCGCTCGCGTTGTCCACGATGGACTGCGTGGCCACGGAGAGATACGGGACGAAGTTCTCGCTGCACGCGAACACGATGACGACGTCGTCAAGGGGCAGGTCGAGCTCGGTCGAGCTCATCGCGAGCATGGTGTGGGAGAGCGGCGCGTTCGCCGTTTCTGCCTTATGAAGAGGCATTCTAAGGTGCTTGATCAAAGCTTTGCCCTCTGTTTGATCGCTGGTCGGTAGGTAGACTTTACCACCCGCGGGGCCGCGCGTGTCGTTTTTGGGCGGATGTCCGCCAACCCAACAGAGCTAACAGAGGAGCTCGAGCGAGTTTGCGAGGACGAGCGCGCGCGTCTCCTCGACGTCGGCGCCGCGGGCCTGCGCGATTCCCTCCAGGGCACGCTGTATTGAGCCTAGATGGGCCTCGGCATCGACGGGAGTGCCGGGGCCATCGGGCAGGTCGGTTTCCGTGAGGATGCGTCGCGCGGGGATCTGCCTCGCGTACTCGCGTCCGCGCCTCGTCGCGAGCGAGCGCTCGCCGAGCGAGAACCAGCAGCCGGCGTCCCGCGCGCGCCCGAGCTCGTCGGAGGTGCCGGAGAACCAGTGAAAGACGCATCGGCAGCGCGCGAGGGCCCCGGTGCGGCCGAGCACGTCGAGCACGGTTCCCGCGGCGGCGACGCTGTGGATGGAGAGGGCGGCGCCCTCTGGGGCGGCCGAGCAGATCGCCTCGAAGGCCTTGAGCTGCTCTTCGCTCGTGCGTGCGTGCTTCTTGCCGAAGTCGAGCCCGATCTCGCCGACATAGGAAGAAGCGCGGGCAAGCTCCACCGCGGCCTCGAGGTCCGCCTCCTGCGCCCACCAGGGGTGCAGCCCCGCGGCGACGCGCCAGGCGTCCCTGGCGGGCGCGGCCGGGCGCGAGACCGTCCTGAAGTCGTCCGCGTCGACCGTGCAGCAGATGCCCCCGAGGCCGAGTCGCGCGCAGGCCGCCATGGCCGCAGCCGGTTGCTCGTACCAGCTCATGTGCGCGTGTGCGTCGAAGTAGCGCGGGGCCTCCATGCTGCGGGTCCTTTCCGTACAGGGCCGTGGTATCCTAATCGATTGTTATACCTGCATTCAGTGCTTATTGCCACAAAGCGTGTCACGCAAGGAGTCAGCCGTGGAAGAGATGCCCAAGAATTACGACCCGCAAACCAAGGAGCCCGAGCTCATCCAGAAGTGGATCGACGCCGGATGCTACCAGCGCAACAAGGGCGTGGGCGACTGCACCGTCGTCATCCCGCCGCCCAACGTCACGGGCATCCTGCACATGGGTCACGCGATGGACGACTCCATCCAGGACACCTTCGTGCGCTACAACCGCATGCGCGGCCGCTCGACCCGCTGGATCCTGGGCACCGACCACGCCGGCATCGCGACCCAGACCAAGGTCGACAAGAAGCTCAAGAGCGAGGGCGTCTCTCGCCTCGAGATCGGCCGCGAGAAGTTCCTCGACGCCTGCTGGGACTGGACGCACGAGTACGGCGGCACCATCGTCTCGCAGATCAAGCGCATGGGCTGCTCCGTCGACTTCGATGACGAGAAGTTCACGATGAGCCCCGAGTTCTCCCGCGCCGTCCGCCGCGTCTTCTGCGACTGGTACCACGACGGGCTGATCTACCGCGGCAAGCGCATCGTCAACTGGTGCCCCAACTGCACGACCGCCATCTCGGACGACGAGGCCGAGTACCACGACGAGAAGGGCCACCTCTGGTTCCTTCGCTACCCGCTGGTTGAGCCGGTCGACGGCGTCGAGTACGTGACCGTGGCCACCACCCGCCCCGAGACCATGCTGGGCGACACGGGCATCGCCGTCTCGCCGTCCGACCCCGAGAAGGCCAAACTCGTGGGCGCCAAGGTCATGCTGCCCATCGTTGACCGCGAGATCCCTATCTTCTCCGACTGGCACGTCGACGCGAACTTCGGCACCGGCTTCGTCAAGGTGACTCCTGCCCACGACCCCAACGACTACGCCATGGGCCAGACCCACGACCTCGAGCAGATCAACGTCTTCGACGAGCACGCCGTCGTGGTCGAGGGCTACGGCGAGTTCACGGGCATGGACCGCAACCAGGCCCGCGAGGCCATCGTCGCGTGGTTCGAGGAGCATGGCCTGCTTGACCACATCGAGGAGCTCGACCACTCCGTCATGCACTGCTATCGCTGCGACGCGGCGCTCGAGCCCTGGCTCTCCGAGCAGTGGTTCGTCGCCGTGGACAAGCTCAAGGAGCGCGCCACCCAGGTCGTGCGTGACGGTGAGATCAAGTTCCACCCGGCTCGCTGGACCGATACCTACCTCACTTGGATGGACAACCTCAAGGACTGGTGCATCTCTCGTCAGCTCTGGTGGGGCCACCGTATCCCCGTCTTCCACTGCGCCGACTGCGGCTGGGAGGACGCCCTCATGGAGGACACCGACGTCTGCCCCAAGTGCGGCGGTCACCACGTGCACCAGGAGGAGGACGTCCTCGACACCTGGTTCAGTTCCCAGCTGTGGACCTTCGCCACGCAGGGTTGGCCCGACGACACCTCTGAGCTCGCCGAGCACCACCCCACGAAGGTCCTGGTCACGGCTCGCGACATCATCGCTCTGTGGGTCGCGCGCATGATCATGAGCTCGCTGTACTGCACCGACGAGATCCCCTTCCATGACGTCTATATCTATGCCACGATCCTGGCCAAGGACGGCAGCCGCATGTCCAAGTCCAAGGGCAACGGCGTCGACCCGATGGCGCTTATGGACAAGTACGGCGCGGACGCCATGCGCTACAACCTGCTCACGCTCATCACCAACAACCAGGACGTCAAGTTCGACGCCAACATCGACAAGAAGACCAAGGAGCTCATCGACAGCCCGCGCACCGAGCAGGCCCGCGGCTTCGTGACTAAGATCTGGAACGCCAGCCGCTTCGTCCAGATGAACCTCGAGGGTTACGAGCCGGGCGCGCCTGTGGCCGAGACCGCCGAGGACGCCTGGATGCTCTCCCGCCTCGCCCGCACCGTCGCCGAGGCCACCGAGCAGCTCGAGACCTACAACTTCGGCGACTACGCGCGCAACATCCAGAGCTTCTTCTGGGGCGACGTCTGCGACTGGTACATCGAACTCTGCAAGGGCCGCCTGCTGGACGGTTCGGCTGAGGAGAAGTTGCAGGTCCAGCGCAACCTCGTCTATGTGCTCGACGTCTCCATGCGTCTGCTGCACCCGGTGATGCCCTTCGTGACCGAGAGCGTCTGGGACGCGCTGCCGGCCTCCGGCCTTGACGCTCACGACGCGCAGTTCCTCATGGTCGCTGCCTGGCCCGAGCCCGAGGCGCTCGCCGGCTTCGTCAACGAGAAGGCCGAGGGCGATTTCGAGCTGGCTAAGCGCGTCATCTCCTGCGTGCGCTCCACCCGCGCCCGTTATCGTCTGTCCCCGAAGGCCGAGCTGGCCGTCGCCGTTCGCTGCGGCGAGTCCGAGGCCGCGGTTCTCGCCGCCCAGGAGGGCTTCGTCAAGTCCGTGGGCCGCGTGAGCGAGTTCGTCGCCTCCGCAGACGCCGAGAAGCCCGCCGGCGCGGTTTCCGTGGCCGACGGCGCGCTTGAGATCTTCGTCGACCTCGGCGGCCTCGTGGACCTCGCGGCCGAGAGCGCGCGCCTCTCCAAGGAGCTCGCTAAGGCCGAGAAGGAGCTCGCGGGCGTCGAGCGCACGCTCGGCAACGAGGGCTTCGTCGCGAAGGCCGCGCCCGCCGTTATCGAGAAGAAGCGCGCTCAGCAGGCGGAGCTTACGGCCACGATCGAGCAGCTCAAGGCCCAGATCGCTGACTTCTCGTAAGATCGACTCGCAATAACTTGACGTCCCCGGTTCTCTTAGCGCTTAAGCAGCTCCGTTCGTTCGGAGCTGCGGTTGAGAGAACCGGGGGCGCTTTCTCTGTTGCGTAATCGCTTCGGTAGGCGCGTGCGCGTTGGTCGGGGCTGGGTGGTGATAGGCTCCCGCGGGGTAAGGCGGCCCTGAAATCGCGTCATCCAGTAATGCGGTGCTTCTCGGCGCCCTAGTTTTGCGCCGCCCAGTAACCCCACGTTACTGGGCGGCGTCTTAATGGGGCGGATTGGGCTTATCCGTTACTGGGCGGTGTGGTTTTGGGGCTGAATGGCCGAGGCCATTACTGTGCGGGGCGCATCCAGGGCGCGCTGCCTTAGGCGCGGTCGGCGAGGTCGAGCACGCCGCGCTTCCAAGCCATGACACCGGCATGGGATATCGCGAAGTTGATAAACCAGCCGAGCGGCACGACCCGCCACGTGGCCGCTACCCCGAAGGTGGGGGCAAGAAGATGCGCGAGCCCGACGCGCAGGCCGAGGTTGATGATGTTCGCCCAGGTAAAGATGCGCGTGTCGCCGAGACCGCGGAGCATGCCGTCGGCGACGTTCTTGAGGCCGATAAGCGCATAGCACCAGCCGACGAAACGCATGTAATCGACGCCGACCGACATTGCCGTGGCCGAAGCGTCGGCGCCGAGGAACCCACTGACTATCTGCTCGCAAAAGAGCTTGTAGACCATACAGA
>CAVIBB010000022.1:0-22293 GCA_963640745.1 Paludibacteraceae bacterium | reverse complement strand
ACCTCAAGGAGGGCAAGCTTCGCCCTTTTTCCTCTAGCGTCGTGCGCCTGCGCAAGACGCCTATCACCTGGTCGGACAATCCCGAGCCCTGCGGCCACACCAAGCCCGACGGCACGACCTACGCCACCCCTGCCGACCTCATGCGCTCCTGGGTCTCCTCTGACGCGCTCGCCCGCCTTCTGTGGCAGGTCGCCCGCGCCAGCCTCACCAACCAGCGCCTGAACCGCATGGTGACCCTCTACAACGAGGCCGGAGCCAACGGCAAGTCGACCTACATCGCCTTGCTGCGACATCTTGTCGGCGACATCGCGACCATGTCGCCGACCATCGCCGACCTCGCAGACGCCCGCTTCGGCCTGGGCGACATCGTGGGTTGCCGCCTCATTGCCATCGACGACTCCGAGGGCGGAGACTACATCAAGCGCGCCGCGCGCCTGAAAGCAATCATCACGGGCGGCCGCATCCAGGTCGAGCGCAAGAACGAGCAGCCGTTCTACTACGCCCCCAACGTCGTCGTCATCGGCGCCGTGAACAACTTCGTGCTCTCGCGTGACAAGTCCGGCGGATGGCTGCGCCGACAGCTGCTCGTGCCCTTCTCCTCGACCTTCTTGGGCGAGGCCGACCCCACCATCGACGAGTGGATCGCATCCCCTCAGTTCCTCACCTGGGCGGCCCACTACGCCTTGACCGAGGTCGACGACTTCTCCGAGACCGACATCCCCATCGAGTGCATCGAGCTTTTGCAAGAGTACCGCCGCGAGAACGACTCGGTGCTTGATTTTTTTGACGACGTCATCGAGGCCGTCCCGTCGCAGGTAAACCCCGACGAGAAGGGCCGCTACTGCGACTTCGTCTCTATCTCTGCCGCCTACAAGGGCTACCAGTTCTGGCTTTCCGAGACCCGCCCCAACGCACGCCCCGTCTCGCAGCGCGAGTTCGGCCGCTCCTTCCGCGAGGCTGCGGCCGCGAGCCCCAACTGGCTCGTCGAGATAGACGACAAGAACAAGCTCAAGCTGTACCGCGTCGCGTCGTTCGCCAACACGTGCGGCGCAAACGACACCAAGGGCGCGTGCCTGTTCGCCTGCGGCCGCGAGTACGACGCCGACAGCCGCCGCCAAATCGAGCGCTACGCCTACGCGCTCGACCAGGGCGTGGGTCGCGGCATCGTCCGCGCCTATCCGAACGCGGCGCCCGTGTCGCCCGACGTCCTCAACGCCGTGGTGCTGAACGCCGCGCCTGCCCCCGACACCACCCCCGACGCCGCTTGCGAGAAGGCGCCTGTCGATGAGACCGAGCAGACGACCGTTGCCGCCGAGACAACCGAGAAGGCACAGGCCGCCGACGCTGCTGGCGAGAAGGCCACCCCTGCAACCGAGGCGCACGCAACCGAGCAGACGGCCCCTGCCCCTGCCACCGATATGTCCGAACCCGTGCCGCCCGATGCTCCCCTAGAGCACGATCTGCCTGGGTCCCCAGCTCCCGGCGGGCACGGCGACGTAAGGGACGCGACGCCCCCTGTTACCGGTGAGAGGCAAGACGACGACCTCACGCACGCGCAAGGGGTCTGCCACAGCGACCTTGAATGAGGTGTGGGGTGCCGGCACCCCGCACTGTAAGCGCACCGCGTCGACGCGCACGTAGAGGGTGTGCCCGCGCACCTGCGCCCCATGCACTTCCTCGACGGCCCAGCCGGGCATGGCGAACTGGACGAGCACGTCGTCTGTGGGCAGCACCGTCCACGCCATACGATAGGCCACGACCCCTTGTGCCGAGGCGTGCGTGAGGGGAGCGGCGCCTGTGGGAAACACCGAGCAGATGCGCGGGCGACTCTTCAGCGCGACGGCACCTGCCGCCACCCCTACGACGCCGACGGCCCCTATAACAACTGTAAGCACGGGCAGATCCTTCCTCGTTCATTTTCGGTTTGATTGATCAAACCCACTATACAGCAGACAGCACAGGCAACAAAAAACCCGCCCCGAAGGGCGGGTTGATCGCGCGCCTCTGCGCCCAGGTGTGAGCGCGTCTTACTCGTCGGTGGGTTGGGCTGCACCAAGACCAAGGATGGACACGAAGACGACCGGCAGAAGCACCATGCCGACGACGAAGCCTGTGGACTTGCCGAAGCGGCCAGCGACCTGTCGCATAACGAGCACGTTCACCACGAACAGGGCAAGGCCGCACGTGCCGACGGCAGAGCCGGAGGCGTCGCCAAGGACGCCGCTCAACGCCGAGGCCACGACCGTGACGCCGGTGAGCACCGTATAGGCGATGACCATGGGCTGCTCGCAGCCGGCCACACGAGCGAGCTCCCAGGCGTTGTAGACGGGGATGACCTGCGACCAGCCGCGCCCGCCGAGCTTGTTCACGAGCTTCCACTCGGCAACGAGCTGGACGATGAAGCACGCCCCGGCCACGAGGATGGCCAGCAGGACGAAGATGGCCGCGATGCCTGTGGCTGCGGCGTAGGTCGAAGAATCGTACATGGAACACTACCTTCCTTCCTTGCCCGAGGGCCTACCCCGAGCAACCGTTGCGAAAACCCGTCCTCTAGTCTATCCCTTGCGCAGCGAGCCTGCGACCTTGCCGGTGCTCGCCAGGTACTCGGCGTACTCGGGATCCTCTGCGGCCAGGGCGCGGGCGCGGGCCTGCTGTCGGGCGCGGGCCTCGGCACGTGCCTTCTCCTCTGCATGGCGCGCGGCACGGTCGGCCTCGCGCTCGGCGGCCGTCATCTTGTGCATGGGCTCGACGTCGTCTTCGGTCTCGGTCTCTTCAGACTCGACCTTGTCGGACTCGGACCCGGACTCGCCCTCGTCGTCTTCGGTCGTGTCAGCCTCGGGCTCGGCCGCATCTGCCTGCGAATCGTCGACCGAAGAGTCGCTCTTCTCCTCGATAGCAGGCTCGGTGGGGTCCACGGGACGCACCCCCGACTCTTCGGGCGAGATCACGCGCAAAGGCATCGTGACCTCAGCGGGGCCCTCGCCGTCCTCGGGCTCCTCTACGGCATCGTCCGAGTCGTCATCGACAGGCTCGGCTGCAACGACCTCGACGGGCTCGGTGACGACAGGCTCAGACTCGGTCTGCGTCTCGACCTCTACGACGGCCTCGGACTCAGCCTCGGCCTCGACGACCTGCTCCGGAACCACCGCCGAAGCCTTGGTGTGCGCGCGCATCCTGCTCGACGCCGACGAGATGGCCACGATCGAGCAGACGAAGCCCGCGATGAGAAGGCCGGTGGCGCACATGGTGTCGGACAGACGCCACATCACGATGGGCGCCACGATGCCGAGGATGCCGAAGGCGACAGATGCCTTGGCCATCGCGCTCTCCCAGCCGCAGGTGCGGCCCGCGCGCGCGGCCTTCACGCAGGCCACGATGCCGAGCACGAACGTTGTCACGGCGAACGCGGCGATGATAACCATGAGCACGAGCAGAACGCCTGCCAGAAAGCCCAGGTTGCCCGAGGCGGCAGGATCGGTGACGGCCGACGTGAGGCTCGAGAGCGTGTCGGCGTCGAGAGTGAACTGGTCCATTTACATCCCCTCCCCAGTGTAGGCGGTCTGGGCCGGTGCCTGTCCCTGGCTCGCCTGTACGCTTGCGCCGACGCGCGATGCGAACTCGCGCAGCTCGGTCTTGCTCTCGCATTCCAGGACGCCGGGGAACACCTCGGCGAACGCCTGCCCGATGGGCACGTACTTGCGCTTGAGGTGCGCGTCGCGGGCGGCACGCGCCCGCTCGAGCTTCTCCTCGGCGCGCTTGACCTCGGCGTCATAGTCGCGTTGCTTTGCCATATGCAAAAACCTCTTTCCCTATAGCGTTCGGCTACCTGATTCGCACGTTCGCACGACTGCGGCCGCGCCCCGATGAAAGGACGCGGCCGCGTGCGCGACATATTCGAAGAATAGCAGATACGGGCCTGATAAACCAGTGCCACATGTACCGGGTAGCCGACCTCTAATCGATATAGACGGTGCCCGACATCCGCCCGTTGCCGAGGTCGATGGTGCCTGTGTCGGAGAGTGCTGCGAACGCGTCCTTAAACTTCTTGTCGGCCACCTCGAAGACGGCCTTGGCCTTGAGCGGCGTGGCGAACGTCATCTTGATGTCGCTGCCGATGCCCGAATGGATGACGACGCACGTCTTGGAGACCTGCTCGATGCCGACCATGTAGTTCCACGGCATCGTGTACTCGACGTCGTCGGTCTGGCCAGACCTGCGCGCCACGACCATCGTGTCGTGGATGAACACCTCGCCCATGAACCCCGGCTCGCCCTCGCGCTTGATGGAAACGTCCGTGGCGCGCACGATGGGTGCGCCCAGCTCCTTGTCTGTGCTGTGCTCTGCCATCTTACGGTTGTGCTTCCTGTCCATGCGAGCCGCCTCGGAGGCCATCAGTACGACGACGAGCGAGCACAGGATGATGACGACGCCTTCCGCGAGGTGCTCGAACACAAGGCATAGGGCGCCGAAGGCCACCGCCACGAGAAGCGCCACTCCTACCAGCACATATTGGATCTTCTGGGATACCTTGAGCTTCGTCTTGGCCATGGTGCGCACCTTTCCTCGCACACGCCGCCCTTGCGGCGCGAATAAACAGTCGTTATCCCCAAATATATAGAAAAACCGCTGATAAATCAACGGTTTCTCACTCATATACGCATATGTGGCATAACGCCTGTCTAATCGTCGTCCACAACTCGCACAGGCAGGCCGAGCATGCGCCTCGGCTTGCGCACCTCGAGGCCGGCCTTTTTCATGTTGGCGTGGAGCGCATCAACGCGCTCGTCGTAGACGCGCAGGACGTCGTAAATGCGCTTGTCCGACATGCGGGTCTGCGAGTCGTAGGGCACCTCAAGACCTGCCGGCACCTTCCACATGATACCGCCGGCATCGTCGCGCGCGCGCAGGCTGCGACCGACGGCGGCCATGGGCTTGAACTTCAGCACCGGATAGGGCGCCATCTTCTTCTCGGCCGCGCCGAACTGGACGGCGTGGCCCTTGTGCTGCTGCAGACGGAACGTCCCTAGCTGGCGCAGGTGGACGTCGAAGCCGGCGCAGGTAGCCTCGTAGATGAACTCGCACAGAACGTCGATGGCGTCCGCCGCCACCTCGTAGTCGATGTCGCAGATGCGCGCTATCTGACAGGCGCAGGCTGCGCGGTCGAGCTTGAATCGCTTCTCAGCCATGTGAAAGACCCCCGGAAACCATACGGACGATGCCGGATAGCGCGCGGGGGCTCGCGCAGGTGCGGCATCGATGTCTAAACCATAACGAGAAGCCGCGCCTGGGCGCGGCCCTCGAGGTCAATAATAGCGAACAAGCCCTGATAAATCAAACTGCAAAGGCCGTTCTTAGGTTCGAACTTCGCACAGCTGTTCGCAAGCTTAACAGTACTTGCGGAACACGTGCGCTCCCGGGAAGTCGAAGTCGTCGTCGACCTCGTTGTCGTAGACCTCATCCTCGAGAATCCCCGGCAGCTCGCTGCGCACGTACTCGTCGTCGTCGGTGCGCTCCGTGCGCAAGGCCAGCCCTGCGGCCGCCGTGAGCGTGCCCGCGAGGGCATCCATCTTGCGCACCTGGTGCGACACCTCGCGCTCGGCCGTGGTGAGACGGCCGTCCTCGTCGGCCTCGCGCTCGCGGACGCGCTTTGCCTGGGCCTCACCGTCCGCCCGCTGCCTCTCCAGGCGCTCTCGCTCCGGCTCGCTCGGCTCGTCGGCTCGCCTTCCCACCTTGCCTGCCAGCTTGGCCGCGCGCTGCTCGTGCTCGTCCATGCCGCGTCGGTCGCGCAGCATCTCCATGTACTCGGGCGAGCCTATGGCCAAGTGCGACCCGCCCGCCTTCGCGTCGTTCTCGGCGTCGTCGCGCACGACCCCGACCGTGCGGGGCAGGCGCCGCGCCTTGTGTCCTTCCATCGTCTCGCCCCTTTCCCTTCGTCGCGTCCTAGCAATACTTCTCGGTCATGGAGTCGGCGAGGCTGAAGTCGGCCGTCGAGGTCGTCTCGGAGCCCATCAGCTCGGCGTTCGGCTCGCGGCGAGCGGAGGCCTTGGACTTCGTCGACTTCTTGGAGGACGCCGACGAAGTGTCTTGCGTCTGGCTCTCGTAGCCCTCTTCGTAGGCGTCGGCCAGCTCGTCGATACCGCCTTGGATGCCGCTCGTGGCCGTCGAGAAGGCACCTGCCCCGGCACCCAGGTTGCGCGCGGCACCCATGAGGAAGCTGTGCGCGGCGTCGCCCATGTTGTTGGCGGCGTTGCCTACGAAGCTCTGGACGGCCTCAACACCGTCGGAGATACCGTTGCCGAGGGCGTCCTGCGCGCCCTCGATGGTCGAGCCCGCGTTCTCGAGGGTCTTCTGGGCGGCGTCGGAGATGTCGCCGGCCACGTCTTGCACCTTCTCGCCGACAGCGCACGCGCCCTCGGCTACCACGGTGGCACCGGCTCCCAGCACCTTGCCGCCTGCGATAGCTATGTTGGCCTCGGTGCTTGCGGCGCCCTCGTTGACCGACTCGACGAAGCCCTTGACGGCCTCGCCTGCGTCCTCGAGCGCGGTGCCGTTGGCAATGGACGCACCTGCCGCGTCGAGGCCCTCTTTTGCCGCATCGGCGACGCCGGAGACGCCGCCCGAGGCATACGCGCTCGCAGCCCCTGCGATGACGCTTGCCGCACGCTGTCCCAAGGTCTGCTTGGACGCGGCGTCGGTCAGGTTCTTACCGGCGGCCGAAGCCGCGCTCTTGGCGAAGCCGACGATGCCCGACTCCTCTTCCTCGTTGCTCTCCTTGTTGTCCTTGGCCACCTCTGCCGCGCGTGCGGCGTCTCCGGTGTCCTCGCCCAGGGTCTTCTGCTTCTTTACCATCTTCATGCTCCTTGCTGTCTTTATGGCGTAACTGTCCTATAGATGCACCGAATGGTGATGGTTATGGCCGTCGGCAATGCGCCCTTAAGCGCCCATGTCCAGGCCTGCAGACGCGCCCTGCACGTGCCCCATGAGCGACGCGTTGGGCAGCCTGCGCGCCGCCACACGGGCCTCGCGCTCACGGCGCTCCTTGGTCTCGTCTTTCTCGGTCCCGTCCTCATCGGCGTTGGCCTCGGCGTTGGCCCTCTGCTGCTCGTCGTTGGCCACGCCGTCGCCGTTGAGGTCGACGTTCTTGCGGGCATCGTCTTCCTTCGGGCGCGCGAGATCGGAGAGCTCTCCTGTCTCGAGCGACATAGACGCCTGCGCGTGCTTGGCCGCACCCGTCTCGCCGCGAAGGGCGGACAAGCCCGCCATGCCCAGCTGCGTGCCGAGCGAGCGCATGAAGCCGTTCATGAAGCCGTTTCCCTGCATGCCGCTCATGAAGCCGAGCATGAACGCGTTGCGCAGGTAGTCGCCGTTATTGGCGCCATCGGCGCCCGCCAGGTTCATCGGCTGCACGCCGTCTGTGCCCATGACGGCGTAGGAACCGTCCGTGCAGACGACAGGGGTGCCCATCATGATGATCGCGCGGCCGCCGCCGGGAAGCACGCACGGGCAGCCGACGGCCGACACCGAACCGGACAGATACGCCTTGTCGATGCTGTTGTTGGACGTACGCGTGCTCTTCTTCGCAGGCTCGCTCGCGGTCGCAGCCGGCGTCGAGACACCCGCCATGTCGCGCATGTTCTGGTCGATCTCGGCCATGACCTTATCGCTTGCCGTGGGTTGCTCGGCCTTGCTTGCCTTGGCTGCCGCAGGCGATCCCTTCTTGGCCGAGACCACAGCGGCCGCGCGCACGATGTCGCGCATGCTCATATGAGGTGCCGCCGACGCCTCGGGCTTTCCGTCGCCTGCGTCTTGCGCGGCCTCGTCGCCCACATGCTCAAAAGCGGTCGAGCCGCCCTTCTCCTGCTCATCGTCTTCTTCCAGGTTCTGCGCGAGCTCGCGACGGCGACGCTCGCCGCCCTCGTCCATCACCTCGGCCTCGCCGGTCTCGGCGAAGGTCGCGTCCATCTCAGGCTCAGAGACGGTCGCCATCTGCTCATCGGGCATGATGTCTCCAACCTATGAGCCCTAGTAGCCCATGATCTCGTCGAGGGAGCGCGAGCCGTTGAGGGCGCGCTGCTCGTCGAACTTGCGGGTGTACTCGCGCAGGCGGGCCAGGCGGTCCGCCTCGGCCTCTTCGCGGCGGTACTGCTCGTGCTGCTCTTTGATGTAGGGGTTGGCGTCGTAGATCATACCCATGACGCCACGGCAGGCCTTGTAGCCGTCGCCGCCGAACATCTCGTCAATGTCATCGGAAAACATGGTGTCTCTCCTTCTCGTTTCGATACGTCTTGGCTGTTATCGCCGACCTAAACCCCGATCTCAGGGCCGTCGTCCGTCAGCGGCTGGGTGACCGCGACCGCGCGCCTGCGCTGCGACGCGTGGGCGCGGACCGCCTCGTCGGCACGGCGACCCTGCTCGGCAATGGCTTCCTGCCGCGCCCTCTGCTCGGCGCTCTCCATCTCGGACAGGCGGTTCTGCTTGAACGTCTGCATCATCTGCTGCTGACGCAGGAAGGACCCGAACACCTTGCCGAACGTCGACGGGCCGCGCGGCGGCTCAGGAGGGGCGGGCGTCTGAACACCCACCAGGTCGCGCATGTTCTGGTCGATTTCTGTCATGATGCCCATACGAACATCGCCTCCTTTATCACAACGAACAGTATACCAGCAGCTAGGCCACAGACGGGCTCTCAGGACCGTCCGCCGCCTCGGCCGTCGGGCACACGACAGGCCGGCGCCTCTCGTCACGCGACTGCTGCGGGTCACGGCGCACAGGTCCTGTCTCAGGGTCGGCGTTCGCCGCGTACACCTTGGCAAAGGCCGCGCTCACGGTCTGCCTGTTGGCCTGCGCCTCCGCATCGTCGGGCACCTTCCACGTCGCGACTTCCTCGTCGACCGCCTTGGCGATGCTCGTCGACACCTTGTCGATGGCGCGCCAGTTATCGACGTCGGAGAGCCCCAGCAGACGGCAGATGTTGGACGTCACGGCCGTTTGCGCCATCGAGGAGGCCATGTCGATGTGGCCCTCGGAGGCGAAGGCGTCGGAGGTGTCAAGCGCGCGGCCGTAGAGCCACGCCATCGTGGAGAAGTCCGTGACCATCTGCTCACGCATGGGCTCGGGCATGTGCGCCCTGCAAATCATGTCGTTCGCGAACTGAAGAGACTGCTCGTCCAGAAACCTCGACAGCTCGGTACCTGGCTTGACGGCGCCGTCGGCGGCATACTGCGCGTAGTCGTCGGTGTCGTTGCCGGACGTGTCGGCGTAGACCTCGTCTGCGTAGCCGAACACCTCGGCCCCGTCGTAGTTGTGCCTCTTGAAGAACGACATCATCGCCGACACGCTGCGCGAGAGCAGCTGTGCCGTGTAGGTGTTGCGCAAACCCGCGCTCTTCTCGTCGCAACCGAACTCACGCTTCGCGATTTTCGAGGCGCCCACGTACTCGACCGTGGCGTCTGAGACGCCCTGCATGGACGCCGAAAGCTCCGCCGCGAAGGCGATGTCGTCGTCTCCCAGCCCATCGGCTCTGGCCTGAGTGACGATGCACGACATGTCGGAGACGTAGTTGCGCAAATGCCGCGCGAAGTCGTGGCGCTCGTCTGCCGTGATGCCGGCGGCGTTGAGCTTGTCGAACATGTCGCTGAAGCACATGTCATATGCCTCGTGTTGGTCGGCGCCGTCGATCATCATCGTCACGTACGCCGAGGCGCACGTGAGCGGCTCGAGCGAGTCCATACCGCCAAGCGTCTTGGTGTTGTCGCGGTATTTGGCCGTGACGCCTTCCATGGTGCGGAACAAGGACTCGCTCGTCATGGGCTCACGTGCGTGCATCGGCTCGGCGAGCACGCGCCCATCGCGCACGAACGTGCCGTCCCAGGCGTCCACGCGCTTGTAATGCGCCTGTCCGTCCTCGTCGAACTCCGTCAGCAGCACCGAGTCGGGCTGGGAGAACTCCGCCGCGTCGACGTCGAAGCCCATCTCGGAGAGGCGCTGCCAGTCATAGGTGTTGTCCTGCCCGTAGCGCCAGCCCGCGCGGATCTCGGCGCCGATGTCATCTCCCGCCTCTTCGCGCTGGCGCGCTCGCAGCTCCTTGCGGGCTGCCTCGGCGCGAAGGCGCGAGTTGCCGACGAGCTGGTTCGTGCTGTCGATGACGGTCATGCGGCCCACGCCGTCGGCCTCGGCCTCGCGGAAGAGCGCGCTCGCGCACGCATCGGCGTCCATCTTGACGCACTCGCACCACACCTGGCGCCGCTCCTCGTCGCCCATCTCATCCCAGCTCGCACACGCATGGACGAGACGGGCGTGCTTGTCGCGGGCCTCTACCATCTCGGCCTTCGCGTCGGCCCGCATCTCGTCGAGCGCGGCTGCGCGGGCCTCGTCCATGCCGTCTGACGACGGTATGGCATGGTACTTGTTGGCCGCGTCCACATAACGGTGCTCGGCCAGAGTCACCTGGTCGGTCGTGGGCGGATGCATCTTGTCTGCGCCGACGCGCATCTGGTCGTACGCCGCGTTCTGGATGCGAAGGTACTCCACCGACGCCGAGGTGACCGTGTAGGGCAGGCGCCCGCCGTTGGCAGCGGCCGCGTGTCGGTCGCGCACGCCGTCGAGCATGTGGCCGAGCGCCTTATGGGCCGGCCCCTGGTGCCTCGACTGTTTGAACATCGTTGAGAGCATGTCGGCGCCCGACGCCACGATGTTGTGGGCCTCGCCTTTGAGCTCGGGGCGCACGAGCGACATGCCGATGTACATGCCGACGGCCTGCATGACCGAGCGAGCAGAGAAACCCTCGGTCAGAGGCTCCAGGCAGTAGAACATGAGGCGCTGGTTGGTCACCTCGGACTGGAGGCGCTGGTACTCGTTCATCGCCGCCCCTCGACGCTCGAGCCAGCCGGTCGAGTCGCCGTGGAAGCGCGCCAAATCGAGACACTCGGCCTCGATGCGTCCGCGAAGGTCGTCGAGCGAGACGACGTTGCCGTTCGAATCCTTGTAGAGCGAGTCGATGATGCCGCCCGTGTTGGAGTAAGGGCTTCGTGCCATCGCAGTACCGCCTTCCCTAGTAGTCGATGGTATCGGTTGCCTGCTGCTGCGAGGAGACACCCGGCGCATCAGGCACGCGGCGCGAGCCCGTGCGCTCGGCTGCGTGCTCCATCATCGGGTCCTTGGCGATGTTGAGCAGCGCGGGATCGTCGGCAAGGCCACGGCGTGCGGCCTCGATGACGAAGGCGTCCTGGAACTCGTACTCGATGACCGTGTCGAACGGGTCGGACACGAACCGGCTGGGCGACTCGTCCCAGACCAGCTCATGAAGGTCGCGAGTGACGTAGGCGCCGACGGCGACGGCCTGCTTGGGCTCAAAACCGTCACAGATGACCTCGGCAGCAACGCGGCACGCGTTTTCGTCCAACTGCGTCTCGCAAAGCGTCTTCGCCAACGCCCGGACCTCTTCCTGCAGATCTTCAGGACGACGGCGCATGCCGCGCACAGACTTTTCGAACTCCGGCGCAAGATGCTCGCGCGAATAAAGAAGATCGCACGCGGCCCACGGCTTGACGGAGTCGCTTAACGACCCACGGTAGACAGGCATCTTGACCGTGGACGAGACGAGCCCGGGGTCATAACCCACCGGGGCGCAACCGCTGTCGATGACGCCATGGGCCAGCCGGTGCATGTCGGCCACCGACACCCCGCTCGGGTGCTCGCCTCCCAACTGCTCGTAGAGCCCGACGCCTGCGTAGAACAGGTCACGGGCGTAGTTCGGCACAAGGCCCGGCATGAGATTCGCGCGGCAGCCCACGGACTCCTCGTACACGCTCGCGACCTTATCGAGCGCGGCTGCGCGAACGAGGTCTTGCTCGGCGGCCGGGCGACAGGCGAAGTCGGCATCGGCGCCCAGGCGCTCGATATAATCTGTGCACGCACGAGCCTTGAACATCGCCACGTCCTCGAGATTGCCCAGATGCTCCTCGATGGTGACGTCCGGCTCCGGGCGCCAAGCGCGTTCTTGCGCATCGTTTGCCGCCCGGACCTGCGAGGCGATCTCCAGCGAGGCTTCCGCCGCGCGCCTATCTTCGGCCACCTCGTTTTGGTGCTGCGTCCAGACCTCGCGATAGCGGGCCGTGCCTTCCGGATCGAGACGGGCGAGCGCGTCCATATCGAAGCGAAATACCGGCCTGTCTTCGGTGCCGACGCCATCAGAATAAGCCCAATCGTCAGCCTGTGAGATGTCTTCAGGATAATCGCTATCGTCAAGCGGGGCATGCTCGATGTGCTCGACACCGACCTGTTCGCCGAGCCCGCACTTGCGAAGCTTCGCCACTGCGTCGGGCTCATAAAACGTCTGGATGCACGTCGTGTCAAGGACGTAGCCCTGCTGGCTCGGCCGGGTCACTTCGATCCTCTCACCAGTGGCCACATCGCAAAGCTCGACATAAAGATGACACGGGTGGCCCTCGGGGTCGACGCTCACCGTGCACTCGCGATCGCCGAACATAATCGTCTCTTTGCTCTCGTCGCTCATCTTCGCTACCTCTTTCTCTCGTTCGTTCATATCAGCACCACCCCTACTCGAAGCGCGCGAAGTCGGTGTCGACGTCGGACAGGCTCATCTGGCCCGGGCAGTCGGGCAGGCGACGCTGCGCCACCTCGGCGCGGGGTGTCTCAACACCTGCTGCCTTGGCAGCACCCGCGAAGGCATGGCTCGCGGCCGCAGCCACCTCTGTGCGCCCCGTCTCCACCAGGTTGTTCTCGACCAGGACGAACACTGAGGCCGCCTTATCACCAGACACGTTGACGACGGCGTCTGCCACAGCGCGCGGGCTGGCGTACGGCAGGTTGTAGCGGGCGTTGCTGTTCGGGTCAAGCGCCGTGTCGAACCAGGAAAGCCCCGCCTCGCGATACTCAGGGTCGTCTGACAAGACGCAGTCTGCGGCCTTGCCCGCCGTCTTGGCCCAATAGGCGCGCCCGTGCTCGGACACCACATGCTTGTCGCCCACGAAGTCGAAGGTGTCGTCCGCGAACGGCTCGTGCGCGCGCACGTAGGACGAGGTGGCCAAGACCGGCGCGAAGCGGTCGATCTCCTCCCTCGTCGTCTCCCAGTCATGGGCGCGCATGACGTCAAAGAGCGCGTCCGAATAGGCCTCGCGCGCCACATGGCGCATGTCTGCGCTCAGGTCGCCGTGGTTCTCGAACGTGCCGCCGAGCTCCTTGTAAAGGGTACCCGCGACCGCGAACGAGTCGCCGAGGGTCGTGGCAGCGGCACGTGCCCCGCCTCCCGCCCGCTCGTCGTCATAGGCCTCTGCGAACTCATCGAGGCAAAGCGCGAGCTCCATACGCGCCTTGGGGTCCTCGCTTGCATCGGCCATAATGGCCGAGGCGTGGCCCATGACGCCTTTCGCCCAGGTCGCGTTGTCGATTGCTTGCGTGGTCATGGTGTGTCTCCTTCCTTCTCGCCTACGCGCCGTACTCGGACGCGGAATCGAGCGTCTCGACGGCGCTCACGTCCGGCACGCGGCGGCGCGACAGCCGCTCTTCCTTGGCCGCCTGCATCGCGGACAGGCGCTCGGCCGCCGTGGCAGACGCCCTCTCGTGGCGCTCCACCGCACGCTCGGCCGCGCTGATGCGAGCGTCCTCTACACGCTCGGACACGTCGTCGGCGAAGTCGCGCACCGCTGTCACCGTCTTGGCCATGGTGTTGGCGCAGAACTTGGCGAAGCGCGAGTTGCGCACCGACTCGATGCCGGCGCGAAGCCGCTCGCAGCCCTTCTTGACCGCCGTCTCTGACAGGTCGGACGCAAAGCCCTTGTAGGAGGAGCGGGCCTCGACGGCCGCGCCGAAGGCGTCAAGGGCGCCTATGTTGCGGCCTTGCGTGTCACGCACCGATCCGGCCGCCACGCACTCCACCACGCAGGTCGGCCTTGCCGCGATATGCGGCAGATGACGCGCGTAGGGGTTGTCCGGGCCCATGGTCGTGGCCGCCGCGAGGCGGTCGACGGCGCGCATCTGGACCGCGCGCTCGGCGGGCGTGTCCTCATCCGAAGGTACCTTGCCGATGACGCCCTCGCCGAGCTGCTTCAAAGTAGGCCCGAGCAGCTCGCGCTCGAGGGCGGCCGGCATCTGACCCGACTCCTTGGCGCCCACATACCCGCCGCGTGCCGCAGATGCTTCGGCGAACGCGTCGACCATCTTGAGCGCCAACCCCGCAGGCGCCATCTTGCCCGTGCGGGCGTCATAGAGGTGCGTGAGCGCGTCCGCCCCTGAGATGCCGGCGTCTGCCAGCTCGGTGGCCGAGTAGAACCCGGAAGCCGACAAAGGTTCGTCCGTGTTCGGGTCGACAGGTCCCATGTAGACCTTGTAGTCGCGCCCGACGGTGCCGAGCAGGTTCTCGACGTAGACGGCAGAGGTCGCCGCAGCCGCCGCCTCGGCGTCGAACACGAAGGTGTCGCGCCCGTGGGCCACGACGTCCAAAGACAGGGCGTCCGACATGCCCATCGGCTCGATGATGGAGCGGTCGATGGCCACCGCCACGGCCTCGAGGTCTTCCATATACTGCTCGAAGAGCTTGGAGGTCTCGGCGTCCATCTCGTCGGATGAGAACATCGACTGCACGCAGCCGAAGTAGTCGTTGTAGGCGCAGATGACGTCGTCGGCCCACACCGCCTCGTCCACAGGCGAGGTTCGGGTGCGCGGCAGCGCGCCGTCCTCGAGCGCCTTCACGAGCCTGTCTCGGGCGGCGAGCGGCTCCACGTCGCTCGCGCCCAGCTTCTGGAGCAGGCCGCTCACCTGTTGCGTGTCGTAGGTCGCCATATCGCAACATCCTTTCTGTCCATATCCCCTGTGCGGGGGAATCAGCTACGAAGAGAGGGCGGGCAAGGACCCAGTCCTTTCCCGCCCTCTCCATTATCCCACAGGCAAATGCGCCGAATCGGCGTTTCGACCCTCTTTTAGCAGGCGACCTAGCCGCCCAGACCCGGGCGCCTCGCTGCCTGGGCAACGCTCGCGCCCTGCGACAGCGCGACCACGGCAGCAGGCGGCGTGGCTTGAGAGCGCGCCTTGGCTCCGCCTGCGCTCGCCATGTGCTGACGCTGGTGGCGCTTCTCGATGGACGACGCGACGCTCTTGAGGTCCCACTCTTCGTCCGTGAGCGAGTCCTCGTCGACGCCTGAGAGACGGGAGACGACCCAACGGGCATCCTCTACGCTCATGGCCTTCTGCTGCTCATAGGACATGGCAGCGAAGTCGGAGAGCTTACGCTCGTCCGCTTGCGCCGCCTGCGCCTGCTGCCTCGGCTCAGGCGCGACAGGCTTAGGCGTCGCCTGCGGCGCGTGGCTGCGCACAGGTGCCGCAGGTGACATGCCCACCGGGCGCGAGAAGTCGATGGCGCACGTCTTGGACGCGGATACCGGGGCCGGCATGCGCGCAGGCTCAGGCGACTCGACCGGTACCTGCGCCTCATGCGTAAGCGTCGGCACAGGTTCAGGCGTCACGCGCACCGGCTCGGCCGCAGGGCGTACGGCCGCAGACGCATGGGCAGCGCGCTGCGCGACCTTCTTGACGTAGGGCTTGTCCGAAAGCGTCGACTTGGCCGCAAGCGTGGCAGCCGCCTTGGCACGCGCCCCTTCGGCCTCAAGCTTGTCGATCTCGTCTTGGTAGGACATGTAGACGGCATCGCTCACGCCCGAGTCGCGCACGCTCTCAAGGTGAGCTATCCGCTCCTCGCGCTGTCCTGCATGGTCGCGCTCGAACACCGCGCGACGCACGGCGCAAGGCCGCAGACTCTGCGTGCGACGCCCTGCGAACAGGTCGGAACCCTCACGAGCCGCCTCGACGAGCACCTCGAAACCCGCGCCCTGCTTGGCGTAGGCCAGACGGTCGGCCAAGGTGGCCGGGCTGTCCTGCTCCAGGTCGGGGATGCGCCCGGGCTCCACGACGGCGTCCGTCTCCGCGACCATCTTCTGCATGGCCGAGGCCACCTGCTCGACCGCCTCTGGGTTGTAGTCGACGTCCAGCCCATCGGGTCCGTAGAGGCGCTCGAACTGCGCCGCCCACTGCTCAGGCTTGGCCTGCACGACGTTGCCCTGTTTGTCGGTGACAGGGTTGCCGCTGTTGTCGAGCAGCTGCCCTCGCCAGTGCTTGCGCAGCGAGTCGGAGAGCATGTCGAAGACCTCGGCGGCCTGCTCGGCGTTGTGCTTGACCTGCAGCGTGCCCTGGGTCACCGGGTAGGTGAGCTCGAGGGCAGCTTCGGGGGTCGGCTCCATCTCGCGAAGCGCGCTCATCAGGCGGATCGAGAACGATCCGGCCAGAGGCGTGCCCGAGGTCTTGGTGCAACCTGCCGTCTTGGCCTCGATGTCGTGGTCGTAGCGCGCCTTCGCATCGCCTTCGAACGGGCCGTCCGAGACGGCCATGCCCGCCTGCGAGCGGTCGAGCTCGTTGCCGGCCGCGTCGAAGAACGACACGCCGCCCCAGCCGTCGGCCTTCGCGTTCACGCCCACGAACGGCATGGCGCCGTCGAACTTCTTGTCGTTGCCCTTGGCGCCCGACTTGATGCAGCTCTCGTAGACCGACTCTGCGTAGTCGGCCTTGTCCGCGTAGCGCAGAAAACCGCCCGAGGATGCCTCAAAGGCGTCGTGCGTGAAGTCGGACAGGGGGCGGATGACCTCGTCGGTGAGCGCCTGCCTTGCGTTGCGCAAAGCTTGCGCCTGCTCGCGCGAGCGGCCCTGTGCGAACGCGTCGCGTGCGGCGTCGAAGTCGCGCATCAGCTCGTTGGCACGAACGCGGATGGCCTCGTAGCGCTCGGATGCCCCGGGGCACTCATGCATGTAGCGCGCGATGTCCAGGCCGTCATTGACATTGAGGTCATAGTCGCCGCGCGGACGGTCGCACGCGGGCGTCTGGCCGTCCGGGTCGTGCAGGTGCCCCTTGTCGAGGATGGTCGTGGCCGCAGAGAACGCGTCGACCAGCTCAGCTCGCGCGGCTGGCGAGAAGTTGGACATCGACACCACGCCGATGGTGTCGCCGTCGAAGTCGCCGTCGAAGCACTTGTCCATCGCCGGGTTGATGGCGATGCCCACCAAGTCGTCGACGACGCGGGCGCGCATGACGCGCACGCCCGAGGTGCGCAGCACCGGGTCGCGCCACATGAGCACGTCGTCGCCCTCGGCGATATGGATGGTGTCTGCCATCTCGCGGCCGATGGCCACCTCGTCCAGGTCGAGCGTCGGTCGGGCCGACCAGATGGCGGTGGCCGAGTCGCGCATGCGGCGCGCCAGCACGTTGTCGCGGAAGATGTTGTGCTTGCCGCCGTCCAGGTAGCGGGTCTTTATCTGGGACGCCATGGCGTCGTATGCCGCCTGGGCCCGTGCCTGAGCCGCGGCCATGCCGCTCTCCAGCACGCCGTAATAGGTGCCGATGTCGCCGCGCACCTGCGCGAGCATCTTGTTGGCGGCCGCAGCGTCGATACCGACGACACCGTTCTCACCCGTGCGCTCGAAGGCGGTCTTCTTCACGAAGTTAGGGTCACGCCTTTCGGTGGCACAGCCGTTGACCGTGTTGACGACGTTGCCCATGAGCGCCGCCGAGTCGAGCCCGAGCTCGGCCATCTTGGCGGCGTCGGGCACCTGCCCTGCGTCCACGAGCGCGTAGTACTCGTGCAGGGCATCGAACACGTGCTTCTTGGCGGCGTAGGTCGAGGCGGCGCGGCAGATGGCGTCGTAGCGGCGCGTGACGTCATGGGAGTGCTGAACGCCGTCGACGTACTCCTGCCCACAGCGCAGGCCGGGCGCCATAAGCGGCAGCAGGTAGCCGTCACCCTCGCGGCCCACCGACGACGCCGCAAGCGTAGATGCCCCGGAAGCCATCGTGAGCGCGAACGGCAGCTCGATGAAGCCGCCCTCGTGCTCGAGCACGCCGGACAGCGCGCGGTTGTAGGCGGCCGAGCGCGCCGGCACCAGGCCCTCTCCCATGGTGGCCGCAAACAGGCCACGCGACGCCCCGTCTGCGGGCGTGGGCACCGAGACGACGTTGCGCCCGGAGAAGTCCTCGCCCAGCGCCTCCACGGCATCGGCGGACTGCATCATCAGCGTGCCGTCGGCCTTCATGTCCATGCCGCAGACGAGCAAATACTCGCGCAGGCGTACCGCAGAGTCGGCGGAAGGCCCGTAGATCTCGCGCTTGGCGATGCTGCAATCCTTGGCATCGAGCACCCACGCCCACTGGGCGCTCGCCTTGCGGCCGCGCCCTGCCGCGACGGCCTCGTCGTCGTAGACGCTGGTCTTGGCGTCGGCGTCCTTGTTGGTGATGATGAAGTTGCCGGTCGAGATGGCCGCAGGCACCACGTGGCCGTCTGCCTCGGTCAGGCTGAACTTCTCGGCGTCCACCAGCTCGCTGGCCTGACCACCGTTGTGGCGGCTGGGCAGCGACGTGGAGGCCTGCACGACGTCGAGCTTGCCCCGGTTGTCGCGGAACAGGTCGCGCGCGCCTGTGGGCACGCCGTGGGCGGCGCACTCCGCATCGGTCCAGTCGGGGTCCACCACGGCTGCGATGACGCCCTTGTTGCCGTGCATGTCAGAGAGCTTGTCGCCGACCATAAGCCCGCGCAGCTCGCGCTCGCCGTGCTCGGGGTAGATGGCGTGCGCCTCTGCGAAGTCGCGGCTGACCACCAGACCGTCGTCGAAGTTGAGGCCATAGCAGAAGCCCTGCGCGACGCGCGCGCCGACGACGGCGTGGCACTGCAATAGGTTGGACAGCGTCATGCAGTTGCGGTCGGCCGGGTTGAAGTCGGAGTAGCGCATGAGCGGGTTGGCCATGAGAGGGGCCTTGTACATGGCCTCGTCGTCGCCTGCGTAGGCCTCGATGGTGCCGTCGGCACGCACGTGCGCACCTTGGGCCAGATAGCGCACCGAGCCCTGGTTGGCGCTGGTCATCGTCGTCGCAGTCTCATCGAAGATGCCGCGACAGGCGTGGGTCAGCACGGCGACGTTCTTGCAGCCGACGCGGACGAACGCATCGTCGACAAGATCGTTGGCCGGGTCGAAGTAGCCGCCCTCGTAGCCCTTCTGCGCACGGTAGGCGGCCATGGCCGTGGCGTCCTCGGCGAAGTTGTTCGGGTAGCGCACACGGGAGGCCTGCATGCGGACGATGTCGTCGAACAGCTCCTCGTCCATGCCCTGCTCCATGAAGTAAGCCTTGGCGTCAACCGGGTAGCGCTCGTCGTAGAGCGCCGAGTACGCGCCGTTGAGCGAGTAGGGCACGCCGAGGGAGACCCCGGAGGCGGCCACAGAGGTCGGGGCCGACATCACGTCAGATGCGATCTGGGCGCGGATGCGCGCGGCCATCGTCTGCTCGTAGCCTGTCAGCACGGTGCGCTCTTCCATCGTCTTGTGCTCGCCTGGACGCAGGCGCGACACGCGCGCGACGTAGCCGGGCACGAACGAGTAGTTGGACTCGTCGTCGGCGCCTGCCTGCTTGAAGCGCGTGCGCACCATGCCCGCCCCGTCGGGCTCGAAGAGCTGGCCCAGCTCGCCTGAGACCTCGACCCACTCGCCGGAAGCGCCCGCGTCGTGGCGCTCGCCCGTCCAGCGGATGACGCCTGCGTCGTCTATCTTGACGTCGATGGAGTCGGCGGCGACACCGCTGCGGCGCAGGGTGCCTGTCACCTCGTCGTACATGTGGCGCATGAAGGGGCGCCCCTCGCGCTCACGCGCATCTGCCAGCTCAGCCATGTCATGCACCGTCTCCGGGCCACCCTCGCCGAAGCGGATGAGGCGGCGCGCCATGGCGGCATTGGCCTCGGCAGATCCCGCCAGCTCCTCGGCGGCGATGAAGCTTTCGGCCTCTCCGCGCTCGTTGACGCAGCGCATGGCGGCCACGATGTTCTCGCTGTTGGTGAACATGTTGGTCACGTAGCCGGAATCGACCATGTGCTCGGCCACGGCGGCCGGGCAGAAGCGCTCGCGGCGCACCGAGCCATCGGGCAGGGTGACCTCGCGAGCCTCGTAGGTGCCCACCTCGGCATCGATGAGGGCGGCATGGTGGCGGCGCAAGAAGTCGACCACGGACTCGCCCTCATCGCGCACGAGGTCAGGCTGGCCCTCGACGGGTGCCTCGAGCGTGTCGGTGCGCCCGCAGATGACGTCCATGTAGGCCTGCTGCACGGCGGCGACGCGCATGTCGCCCGAGAGCACGAAGCCTTCCGGCTCGTCCTCACCCTCAGCGCGGGTCTCTGCCCACGCAAGCAGCGTGCGGCGCGAAGGGCGCTCGTCGCCCTCGGCCTCGGGGTCGGCCTCGAAACCGGAGACGAGACCCACCTCGTCGGCAAGCCCGCGCCTAGCGCTGGCCACGGCCGCCTCGAGGTAGCGCTCGGCGGCGTATGCCTCGGTGAAGGTGCGCGCACCCACAGGACGGCTGGAATCCGCCTTCACGAACAGCACCAGCTGGTCGCGCAGGCGCTCGTTGTCGGCGTAGGCCCGCTCGTCTCCCGCCACCTTGGACGAGAAACGCGAGACCGACACGCGCCAGTCGGCAGCAGCGGCCGTGTCGGCGTTGTCGATGGGGGCCACCCCTGTGGAGTCCATGGGGCCGATGGCGAACGCCGATGTCGTGACGGTGCGCCCGCGACCGGTGCCGTAGCTCACCAGAGGAAGCCTCTCATTACGGCGGGCGCGTGCCGGCCCGCCGGGGCGCCTGGGCTCGTAGCCGTCGCGGGTGGGCGCGTCCCACGAACCGTCAGGCATGGCCTCGCCGAGATTGCCGGATGCCTCGCGGCTCACATCGCGCGGCACGAGGGACTCGTTGAGCCCGCGCAAATGCTCGCGGTCGGCGGCGTATCCCAGCGCGCGGACGCGCTGGTGCGCCTCGCTGCCCGCCACCACATCGTCATAGCGCTTGACGGCATCTCCCTGGGACGCCTTGACGAGCGCCACCGCCAGCTCGGGCGTCGTCGTGAACGCATAGGTTCCCTGCGCCCGCTCCTCGCCGCTCTGGTACTGGAAGGACATGTACAGGCTCTGGTCGCGGCCCCAGGTCGGCCCCAGCGAGATGCGGTTGCAGGCGAACAGCGGGTTATCCACGTCGATGAGGCGCATGGCCATCCTGTCGTGGCCGAACCTGATGCCGACCGAGTGGTGGTCCATGTCCACGTCCACGTCCGTGACCTCAAGGCCCGTCTCTTCCAGGTAGGCAAGCACCGCCTCGGCATTACGTGCCTGCGCACGCAGGTTGTCGCGACGAGCGGGCCCGAAATTGGGAGATGCCGCCATGGCACGGCAGATGTCGTCATAGTCGGCGTCGGACATGAAGCGCCTGATGCGGGACAGGCCGTACACGGCGCCTGCGTCCAGCTCGGCGTCGAACAGCGGCACGGCTCGGCTCTCGCCGTCCTCGCCACGCACAGTGAGCTCGCGGGCGTCGCGACCGCGCCCGCGCATCACGCTGACGCGGTCTATAGCGGAGCTGCCGCGAGCCGCGTCGCGAAGGGCGGCCGAGACGTCGAAGGTCTCGCCTAGCTCACCTGCGGCCAGGGCCATGTCGGTCAGACGAAGGCTGGCCGGCTCGCTGCCCAGCATGTAGAGCGCGCGACGGTCGCGGAACGCGGCGTCGTAGGGCGACAGCGGAAGCTGGCCGCGCCCATGGGCGTCCACGACGATTTTGCCGTCCGGGAAGCGTCGCATGAGGTCTGAGGCCATGGCGCCTCGCGGCACATCGACGTCGAGGATCTCGTTCAGCTCGAACGTGACGACCTCGGCGTAGGGCCCGTCCACGACGCGCGCCGGGAACCCATCGGTGATGCGCAGGGGGCCGAAGAAGGCGGCCGCCTCGGGGCCTTCCATGACCTTCTCGTCGACGTAGGCGTTCCAGACCGCGTCCATGTCGGCCTCGCCGGCGGCTCGCATCAAGCGAGCAGACACCTCGTCGGCGATCGCCTGCGCCTGCGTGACGGTGACGAGCTGGTCAACCTCTGTGGTCGCCAGCTCGCCTGCACCCACTCGCTCGAAGCGCACGTTGTGCGCATTGATGATGCCATGCACCATCTCCTGCGCGCGCAGGTGGCGGTAGGTGCGCATGTCGAGCGTCATGGTCTGCGGCTCGTATTCGTATGTCGCATCGTCTGCGTACGTCTCGTCGTTTGCCATCGCGACACGTCCTTTCATGTTCGAAAACCAAGCGTGAGCGTTGCTTTACCAATTATCCCACACGCATGCGGCCGAAACCGACGTTTCAGCTGAATCCGGCATGCGCGCAAACAGAAGACGCGCCCTCGGGACGAATCCCGAAGGCGCGTCTCATCCACGCATGCGTCTATGC
>CAVIBB010000021.1:0-24601 GCA_963640745.1 Paludibacteraceae bacterium | reverse complement strand
GTTCTCAACGGCATGGGCAGAAGTGACCTTTTCCTTCGGCTCGAGGTCGCCAAGAAGGTCCTGGGCATAGCGATCCTCTCGTTCACGGTCTTCGTCCTGCGCGACCTTTATGCCATCGTGGGCGGCTACATCGTCTCGGCCCTCATCTGCACCTTTATCAACGCGTCGCCGAACAAGCGCGTCATCGGCTACGACTACCTCGAACAGGTCCGCGACATCTGCCCTGCTTTTATCCTCGGCGCCGTGGCGGCGGGCATCGCCTGGCCGCTCTCGCGCCTGGGCCTGGGCGATGTGGCCCTCGTAGCGTGCCAGGTCGTGGTCATGCTTGGCTCGTATTGCCTTCTGGCTAAGCTCCTGCGCGTTGAGGAGTTCGAGTATCTTCTTTCCACGGCCAAGGGAATTCTGGGAAAGAGGCAGTAAACGCTTGTCATGGGCGTTGGCCCATGGGTTTACGGCCGTCGGCAGCATTGGCGGCCGCTCCGGGGGCTGCCGGGTTTAAGATGATTGAATGCGCGGCGCGCGAGCTGCGCCTTGTTTACGCAACGACGGGAGTATCGCCTATGTCTAAGACTCCTATTTGGGTCACCCGCTCTTCCATGCCCGACTTCGAGGAGTACACTGCCGAGATCGCCTCTTTGTGGGACAGCCACATGCTCACGAACATGGGTCCTAAGCACAAGAAGCTCGTCTCGGGTCTTAAAGACTATCTCGACGTGCCCAATATCACGCTATTCGTCAACGGTCACAGCGCGCTTGAGTGCGCCATCGAGGCTATGGGCATTACCGGCAAGGTCATCACCACGCCCTATACGTTCGCTTCGACCACTCACGCCCTCGTGCGCAAGGGACTGACGCCCGTGTTCGCCGACGTCAAGCCCGACGACTACACCATCGACCCGGCCCGGATTGAGGAGCTTATCGACGACGAGACGAGCGCCATCGTGCCGGTCCACGTCTACGGCAACCTCTGCGACGTCGACGCTATCCAGGAGATTGCCGATCGCCACGGACTTAAGGTTATCTATGACGCCGCCCATGCGTTCGGTGTGCGTCGCGGAGACGACTCTGCGGCTTCCTTCGGCGACGCCTCCATGTTTAGCTTTCATGCGACGAAGGTATTCAACACCATCGAGGGCGGCGCGGTCTGTTACAAGGACCCTGCGCTCGGGGCGAAGCTGGACATGTGGAAGAACTTCGGCATTACCGGCGTGGAGAGCGTCGAGGCCGTCGGCGGCAACGCGAAGATGAACGAGTTCGCCGCGGCTATGGGCATCTGCAACCTGCGCCACGTCGACGACGAGATCGCCAAGCGCAAGGTTGTGTGCGAGCGTTATTGGGACCGACTGGAGGCATTGCCTGGCGTCAAGGTCTGCCGCCCGCAGGAGGGCGTCACCCCGAACTACGCGTATCTTCCCGTTGTGTTTGAGGGGACGCAGTTCGGCGCCACCCGCAACGAGGTCTACGCTGCGCTCATGGTGCACGACATCCACCCGCGCAAGTACTTCTATCCGCTGATCAGCGACTTCGAGTGTTATGCGGGCCGTTTCGACTCGTCGAAGACGCCGGTGGCCAAGCGCGTGGCCGATCGCGTGCTCACCCTGCCCATGTACGCCGATCTTGACCTGGCCGACGTCGACCAGATCTGTGACATCATCGCCGACGTGCGCCGCTAACCCGTAGCTGGAATCGCACCCCGCTGGACTCCAGGAGGAACCATGGAAGAGCAGCCGCTCGTATCTATCGTCATCTCGGTCTACAACCACTCGCGCTACATCGAGGAGTGCCTTCGCGGTATCCTCATGCAGAAGGTCGACTTCGCCTATGAGGTTCTTGTCGGCGACGACTGCTCGCCCGACGGCACGGCCGACGTTCTGCGCCGCCTGCGCCCCGAGTTTCCCGACAACTTCCAGTTCATCCTTCGCGAGAAGAACATGGGCGCCGTCAAGAACGGCGAGGACCTCTATGCCCGCGCCCGCGGCAAGTACCTGGTGGACATGGAGGGTGACGATTTCTGGACCTATGAGAACAAGCTCCAGACCCAGGTTGACTACCTCGAGCAGCACCCCGAATGCTCGGTCGCCTATACCCATTGCTTCGTTGTCGGTGAGGACTCCAAGCCCAACGGCGAGAAGTACCCCCAGTGTCCTCTCGAGACCTATACCTTTAAGGAGTACTTCTACAGCCGCCTCCCTGGACAGAGCGGAACGCTCGTGTGCCGTCGCGAGCAGTATCTCTCCATGCGTGACGAGTTCATGAATATGCGCCATTACAGCTACTACCCGGGCGACCGCCGCAACGCCTTCCTTTACCTGGTGGCAGGCGAGGTCCACGTTTTCCAAGGCGAGTGGACCGCCTACCGCCACGTGGTAAAGAAGGGCGCCACCAACTACACCTCCGCCGTCAAGTTCAACGACGAGTACGCAAAGAACGAGATCGGTTACGGGAAGACGCTCGTGGAGTATGCGCTTCTCCATGGCTCGCCCGAGGCTGTCAAGACCGCGAAGAAGACCTACTACCGGGTGTTCCTTAAGTGGGCGCTCGACAAGCGCAGCTCGGTGAGCATGGACGATTTCTGGGCCGAACTCAAGAAGGAGCCGTCCGGCAAAGCTGGGCTATTCCTCTCGCACGCACAGTGGTGCATCGTGCTTGGTTTGAGGAAGCTGAGTGGCAAGGCGGTCGACCTGTAAATACGATGCGGCCACCCTCGAATCGGAGGGTGGCCGCTTTTAAATGACGTGGGAAATGACCTGCGCGAGCGTCGCTACCACTTGATGTCGACGTGCAGCTTCTCGATCATGAAGCGGTAGACCGATAGCGCCGCCGTCATCAAGCCAGCGGTGTAAACTGCGCGTGCGAAGCGTAGCTTCTTGTAGGCTCCTCCGTTCTTCTTTGCGTAAGCAGCCGTGAGATAGGGCGACTTCGTCCAGGTGGGGAAGTGCTCGTTCAGGTAAGCGGTGAAGCGGCGGGTGATGGAGCGAACGTCATAGCGCGCGTCGCAGCTCAGGCGGAACGTGAGCGACACGCCCAGGTGCAGGAACGCCATGGCGTCGAGCATCTCGAGGAGCTCGGGGCGGGACTCTTCGTAGAAGCCGCGAATCTCCAGGAACGACGCCAGGATGGAGTCTACCTGCTCCTCGCGCACAGTGTTGATGATGGAGCCCTCGCGTACCATGTAGTGCACGAGTGACTTCGGGGTAAAGACGACCTTGCCCCGCATATCCAGATAAGCGAGCAGGTGGAAGGCCATGTCGTCCAGAACGGTCGGGGGGTTCGTGAGGTTGCGCATGCCCTTGAGGACGCTTGCGCGGAAGCACTTGTTCCAAGGCGCCGTGTTGAGCTCGACCAGGCGGCCCTCGTCGCCCTCGATAACGAAGTCCTCGCGAGGGTCGCAGAGCTCGCGCGAGAGAACTTTTCCGGTCTCGAGGTCGGTGCGCTCGAAGCCGCAGACAGCGATGTCGGCGTCGTTGCCCTTTACTGCCTCGTAGAGGGACTGCGCGAAATCGGGCTCGGCGTAGTCGTCGCTGTCTATGAAGCCGATGTACTCGCCACGGGCGAGCGCTATGCCGTCCCAGCGGCCCTTCCAGACGCCCTCGTTCTTCTTGTCCACGATCACAACCTTGTTGCCGTAGCGTTCGCGGTAATCCTTAAGGATGTCGATGCAGCGATCGGGGGAGCCGTCGTTGATGCAGATGACCTCGATGTCCTCGAGGGTCTGCGACATGAGCGAGTCGAGGCACTTGGGAAGGTACTTCTCGACCTTGTAGCAAGGCACGATGATGCTGAGCTTGATGTCCGTGGGGCTGGGCTGCATGTTTCTCCTGTGTCGTGGACGTGTGTGGCTGCACAATGTTCTTATCATAACGCCGCAACATCCCCAATCGGATTGGATCGCCATGTCCAACAATACTCCCGCCGTAGCCGTCGTCATGTCCACCTACAATGGCATGCCGTACGTGGGCGAACAGATTCGGAGCGTCCTTGCGCAGGAAGGGGTGGTCGCTCACCTTTTTGTGCGTGACGACGGGTCTACGGACGGTACGGTGGAGTACCTACGCGATTTGGAGAGCGAGGGGAAGCTGACGCTGTACACCGGGGGGAACCTCGGCGTAGTGGGGTCCTTCATCGAGCTCTTGGGCTGCGTCCCCTCTGAGTTCAAGTGGGTGGCGCTTTGCGATCAGGACGACATCTGGCACCCGGACAAGCTCTCGCGCGCTGTCGCGGCACTCTCTCGCGGCTCGCAGGATGTGCCCAGGCTCTACTGTTCCGAGTACACATTCTGCGACGAACTGATGAACCCGACCGGCCGCTCCCACCTTAACCTCATCGGTGTGGACTTCTCGACGCTGCTCTACGAGACCAAGGTCTCTGGCAACACTACGGTGATTAATCGGCGCCTCTGCGACCTCGCCGCCGCAGCGGGCGCTCAAGACGTCTACGGCCACGATTGGTGGCTCGGGCTTATTGCCGCCGGGCTGGGGGAGCTTGCCTTCGACGACTACCAGTCGCTCGAGTACCGCCGCCTCGCCGCGAGCGTGAGCCCGACGGGCGGTAGTTTCCTGACCATCCTGCGCTTCCGCGTCAAGGCGTACCTGCAGGGAGATCAGCTTGCTCGCATCACCCGGCAACTCAACCGCTTCTATGAGCTCTTTGGGGATCGGCTTGATGCCGAGAAACGCGCCCTCCTCGAACGTTTCGTTTTCGGCGGACGCTTGAAGAAGGCGACCGCTCCCGTACGCCTGAGGCAGGCAATGACGGAAGAGGTCGCCTTGAGGGCACTGTTCTTGCTGGGAAAGCTTTAGGACTGCGCAGACTCGGCGGTGTTGTCGTGTGGTTCGGCGCCCTCATGGGCGACGACGCCAGCCTTGGCGGCGAGCTCCTCGCGTGCAGCGCGCTCATCTAGGTGGTCGAGCGCAATCTCCTGCGCGAGCTCGTTGACCTTGACTTTAAGGCGCGAGATCTCCGAGGAGCAGGCGAAGACCTTCCAGAGCAACAGCGCGATGATGACCATGTAGACGAAGTTGCTCGCCGACATGAACCCGAGGGCGTAGGCCAGGTTGATGGCGATTCCGGGGAAGATGGCCACGACGACGAGGATGACGGCGGCAACCACCCAAAAGACGGCGTCCTCAATGAGGAGCTTCTCCTTTTTTACCTGGCGGCTGACGACGGCAAGGGCGCAGAGCGCGCCGACGATGAGAATGACGCGGAGATACAGCGGAAGCATCGGATTTTACCTACCTAAGGAAACGGGACATGATGATGGAGAGGCACGTTCTGCTCATGTAGCGGATAACGTTGCCGAGCTTGAGGTAGCTCTCGCCGCCTTGGCGTTCCTGCATCTCGGCCTGAATCTCGACAACGGGGCCGTACTTGCGGGCGACGATGGCCACGAGGTCCGGCTCGGGGGCCCAGTCGAACCCCTTGCAGAAAAGCTCGATCATCTTTCTGCTGTACATGCGCATGCCGCTCGTGGGATCGGTGATGACGGCGCCTGTGGTCAGCTTTATCAGCCAGGTGATGAGGCGCGAGCCCGCGCCGCGCGCGCCGGCCGGCTTGACAGTTCCGTCGAGGTAGCGCGACGCGACGACGATGTCTGCGCCCTTCTCTTGGAGCACCTGGGCCATCTGGGGGATGTAGGTGGGCAGGTGCTGGCCATCGGCGTCGAACTGGACGACGGCGTCGTAGCCGTGGCGCCAGGCGTATTTCATGCCGGTGCGGAAGGCGGAGGTGAGGCCGGTGTTGATGGGCAGGTTCGCGCCGTTGAAGCCGTTCTTCTCGATAATCTGGCGTGTGGAGTCCTTGGACCCGTCGTTGACGACGAGGTAGTCGATGTCCGGGCAGTGCTCCTTGAGCATTGCGATGGTGCCTTCCAGGCATTCTTCCTCGTTGTAAGCGGGGATGACGGTCAAAACCCTCATGCGGATGTTCTCCTGATGTCGAATACAGATGGAATTACTTTAGCACGGAGGGCGTCGGACCGGTACGCCGTCTGTGCTGCTCGACGTGGTCATTGTCTGTTCGCCCGAGGGATGCCCCCTAGCGTGTCGTAAACTTCTGATGTTTGCCGTGCCGCGTCGTTCTGTGGGAGATCCATGGTCTGGTCCGAATACCGTTATCTGCTCGCCGTACTCGTGGCGGCGCTTCTTGTCTTGGTGTGGGTTTACAGGCGTCTCGATGTGCTGCGCACGGAGAGCGCTCGCAGGACCCGGGAGGAGATCGCGCTTGTCGTGCTCGCATCCGCGGTTGGGCTTACGTGCATCTACGGCAGGATCTACGCGCAGAAGGTGGGCTTCGCCTTCGGGGTAGGGGACATAAGCACCGATGTTATCGATCAGTACGTCCCCTTTTACACGAATCTCGTGGAGCACATCCAGTCCGGCACGTTCGGTTCGTGGAACTTCGACTACGGCCTCGGCGTGAACCTGCCTTCTTACCAAACCTGGCTTTATGACCCCTTTAACCTGGTGCTCGTTCCCCTCGTGCTCATGCTTGGCATCGGCCGGTTGAGTCTCTCGCTTGCCCTTACCCAATCGGTGAAGGTGCTGGTCTCGGCGCTTCTCTTCGACCACCTGCTCACGCGTTATTGCCGGATGCCGCTTGCGCGCGCGGTCGCGTCGCTGCTTTACGCGTTCTCGAGCTATCTCCTCTTGCTGGGGCAGCACTTCTTCCTAGGGAGCCTCTTTCCCATGCTCACGCTCACCGTGCTCTGCTACGAGTTGTACCTGGAAGAACAAGGCGTGCGCAGCTTCCTGTGCGTGACGGCCTCGGTCGCCGCCGTGCTCTTGTGGTCGGCTTACATTGCTTGGATGGTGCTTCTCTTTTGCGCGGTTTACTTGATGCTGAGGATGCTTTACCTGCTTGAGGGGAGGGGGCTTCGCGTATTCTTCCGGACTCTGGGGCTCATGTTCCTGCCCGTTGTCTGCGGCGTCCTGCTCAGCGGCGTCCTGCTTTTGCCGTACGCGCTCTTCCTCACGCAGGAGACGGCCCGCACCTCGAGCGACGCGACCATGGGGCAGAAAGTGCTTTCTCACCTCGGCTTCGTTAACGGCGACTGGCTTCCTGCCATTCTGAGCAGATTGCTCGGCGGCAGCCTAATTAACGACGGTTGGAGCACCGAGCAGATGGTCTCCGACCTGTCTGACGTATCGTATGCGGGGAGCTTCTCGCAGGAGTTCATCCAGCTGGGTTATTCCTGCGCCGCGTTCATGCTCCTTTCGCAGTTCGCGCATTGGGCCTGCGCCGAGACGCGCGGTCGCGCGAGGGCGCTCATCGCGGCTTCTGGCGCGCTCGTTTTGCTGTACTGCTTCAACCAGTTCCTGCCGACACTCTTTACGGCGATGGTCCGCTTCCAGTACCGAAGCTCGGCTATCGTTGCAATCCCGGTTTGCATCGCCGCAGCTATCGCGATTGAGAAACGCATGGCGTGCGGCAAGGTGGCCCTGGCGCCGCTCGCCGTCTCTGCGGTTTTGACCCTTGCCGTACTCGTGTGGTCCATGCGGCACGCTGTCACGGGAAAGCTGCCGTCTGCTGTTTTCACTGTCGGGACCGCCGCGGCCTTTGCTCTGGTCGTCGCCGGGCGCAGGGTCCCTGCATTCGAGGGCGCGGCGACGGTGGCGTTTATCGGCGTCGCGGTGGCTACGTCCTTCTTCGACGGCTTCTACTGCACGAATAACCGCGGGCTCGTCCCGATATCCGACTTCCCTTACACGCAAGACGTCGAGGCGGACGCGGACACGCGCGCGGCCCTTGCTTCTCTCGAGGGATTTGATACCTCTATGTACCGAGTGGAGAAGACCTACCACGACCATTCGCTGGCCTCCGATAGCCTGCTTCAAGGCTATGCGGGCGCCTCTCAGTACAACAGCACGCTCGACGCAGATCTGCTGGAGTTCTACGACAAGCTTTGGCCTGAGGCCACCTGCTCCTGGCTCGTCTACACGCAGATGTACACCGCTGATGCGGGGGTGGACCCCGCGGTCCTGAATCTGCTGGGCGTGCGCTACGTGCTCTCGCGCGATGCAGTTGACCTCCCCTGGTTCGAGTTAATCGACGAGACGGACGGCGTGCTCACGTACAAGGTCTCGGGGAGTGACTCGTTTCTCACTGTTCGTGGCTCGGTCGTTTCTGAGTCGGACGCCAATGCGCTTGCGACGGCGGGGGAGCGTCGCGCGCTTCTTTCCGACTCGGTGATCGTGCCCGACGCGGTGGCAGGAGAGTACGGCGGCAAACTGGTGGGCAGCCTGGTTTCTTCGAGCGTTGACAAATCGGGGCCGGGTGAGCTTGCGGGAAGCGTCTCCGTCGACGGCGGCGCGGTCGTGTGCCTTCCCGTGCCCAACACGGGGACTTGGCATGTATATGTTGACGGCGAGGAGGTCGAGACTTTCCGAGCGGACTACGGCTTCGTCGGCTTCGTCGTCGAGGATGGCGAGCATGATTTCACAGCGGTTTACCGAACCGAGGGCGCAGGGACGGGTGCCGTGCTTTCCGTCACTGGAGCTTTCGCAACGGCTGCGTGTGCGACCGTCTTCGTACACTTTGGGAAGAAGCGCATCGCTGCGGTTTGATTCTGAGCGTTTAGGTCGACGTTGATTCGGTGGGGAAGCCCAGTCTTCGAGTGGTTCTTTCCCGCCATATGGCCTAGACTTTGATTATCTTTGTAACCCGTTCTATGGAGCGACATGGTTTTGAATCGCTTGGCAAGAAACTCTGTCTGTGCCGCGGCCATCGCTGCGGGGCTTGCGCTCGGTTGTCCCACGGGAGCGTATGCCGACACTGCTTCCGATCTGGCCTCGGCGCGGCAGAGCCTTGAGGAGATCGGAGCGTCTGTCGAACAGCTCGCAGGGGATCTCGACGGGCTCGCGACCGAGCTGGATAACACCGATTACGAGATTATGGTTAAGGACCAGCGCTTGACCCAGAACAAAGCGGCGCTCGCGTCCTATGTGTCTGAGGAGTACAAGGATGGCGGGTCCTCGCTGCTCCATGTGCTTCTGGGCTCCACTTCCATCGACGACGTGATCTCGCGTATCCACTACGTGCAGAAACTTTCGAACGCCCAGGCTGAGGCAATTGCCGAGATTGACCAGGCAAAGACCGAGCTTGAGGATCGCAAGGCTTACCAGCAGGGCATGATTGACGATACCCAGTCCAAGCTGGATACCCTGAACGCGCAGCGTGAGGCCGCAGCTTCCCTGGTCAACTCCTTGAGCGCCGAGGTGAAAGCCCAGCTTGAGGAAGAGGCGAAGCAGAACTCGACGCTCAACGTTGCCCTCGAGCAGAGTAAGCAGACTTCGAGCACGGCGGCTACCGCGGATTCTTCGACCGCGCGCGAGGCGAGCGAGAGCATCAAGAAGGATAGCACCTCGGATTCGCAGGGTTCGCAGGACTCGCAGGATCAGAATTCCGGGCAGGATTCCAGCAATACCGGTGGCGCCGACAACTCGCACAACGGCACGACCCAGCGTGACGACACGCCTTCGGGCGGAGATACCGACTACTCGAGTCGTTCACGCGATTACTCGATCTACAACGTCTCGTGGAGCGGGGATTCCGAGTACATCTCGCGGCTTGCCGCCAAGGCATCCGCTGTGGGCAGCTCCACGAACTATTTCTTTGCATGGGACAATGAGCTTTGCCGCGTAATCGTGTTCCAGCGCAGCGGCGACGGCTGGTCCGCCATCAAGCTCTGGAACTGCAACGGCGCGAGAAACACCTACTCTGGTGCTTGGACCGTTGTGCACAAGCAAATTTGCAACTGGGCCGATGAGTACTTTGGGCAGGGCTACAACGATTGGTCTACCTGTTTCATCGAGTCGTATACCAGCGACAGTCTTGGCCATTTGCGCTACATTCCCGGCAGGGGATATGAGGATTGCGCCTCTATCCACTCCACCGGCTATTCCGAGACCGGTTGGGGCAACACCGGCTGTTGTGGCCTAACCTGGGACAATGCCAAGTGGGTATACGACAACATGCCGAACGGCTCGACGGTATACGTCTTCCGGTATAGCGACGGGCGGGTGTTCTAGGGCTGTACTTGTTTTGTGCTTAAATTTCGCTTGTATGTGATTCAAATACGCCGGCTTACATGTAGGTAAGCCGGCGTATTTTTTATTTCCTGAGCTTGTAATACCCATCCGACTGGTCGAATGAGGGGCTGAACGAGGGGTCGACGAAGCCTTCGTAGAGCAGGGTTTCGACTGTTTGCTTCGAGAGCGCAGCGTTGTCGGGCTTGAGGAGCGATCTCGGGGAGTTCAGTCGAGCGGTTGCGTAGGGGAGGTAAAGGTTTTTCTTGCCGAGACTCCACATGAGGGCGAAGACATCGAGAACGTTCTCGCTTGTCAAGCCCTCAGCATCGACGCCTGCCTTCTCAGCGAGGTCTAGGCGAACGAGGCAGCATTCCAGGTTGCCTACGACGGCGCTCATGGGACGCTCAGAACGGCCGACGTAGCCGCCGTCCTCCTGGGGCAGCAGCGCCAGGAGTTTAATGACCGATCCATCGGCCTTAACGACCGAATTGGCATAATCGAAGAGCCCGTCTTGCCGGATGCAGCGTGGGGAGACCGAGAATACGTTGTCTCGTGTCGCGTTGCTAATCAGAATCATTAAATCCTCAAGTGTCAGGTCGTGCTGAGGGGTTATGACCAGGGCCAATCGCTGTTCCGAGGTATTTTCGCCCGTTCGCGTTGAATTGTTATACGACTCCAACGTGGCCCGCGTCATCGCGGAAGCCTGACCTGCTGTGCAGCGCAACTCGATTTCAGGCAACGATGAAGGCGCCTTGAACTCTGCCCTGTAAGTAAAGAAGGCTTTTCCCCGTTTGACTTTGCCGTCGATGCCGAGGCGATCCAGGTGATCTTGGATGGCCTTTGCGCCTGCATCCTGCGCGTAGCTTTTTTGGGCTGGGTTCCCTGCCGTCGACCCCGAATGAATCCGCCAGTGGTAAAGCACCTCGGGAATATGCGCGATGGGATAACCGAGTTCGGCAATCTTGAAGGACATGTCGTAGTCTTGGGCGCCTTCGACGTCCTTGCCCGATGGGGCGACCTTGTCGAGCAGGTCGCGCCGAACCGTGAGCCAATGGATAATGTAGTTGTTTGAAAGCAGGAAGTCCTCGTTGTAATCGGGCTTGAAGAGAGGTAAAGACGGGTTGTCTTGCTCGTCGATGTTGTCCTCATCGCAGTAGATAAGTCCTGGCTTTTCCTCGGATTCGTTGATTATCTTGACCATTCGGGCAAGGGCATAGGACTCGACCGTATCGTCGTGATCGTAGAAGCTGACGTAGTCACCTCTGCAGTATTTGATTCCGAAGTTCGTGTTGCCGGTGATGCCAAGGTTTTCTGGGGTGTCGATGACCTTGATGCGCGGGTCCTCGTAGCGAGAAAAGACGGCGCGCATTTCTTCATCTTCGGGTGATGCGTTGACGATGACGAGCTCCCAATTCGTATAGCTCTGCTGAAGGATGCTGTCGATCATCTTCTTGAGGAAGAGGGGAGGGGTTTTGTAGGCGGGCGTCACGATGCTCATGAGTGGGCCTTCGGTTGGCCGCGGTTCGCCGGCGAGTGCTTTCCTTTGGTTCTCGAGCCATGCGGGATAGTCCGGGTCCACGGAAGCGTTTGCGATGACCTGCCCGTATTCGTTAATCGCCGCTTCTTCGAGGCCGCGGCCAACGACCAAACGGTCTTTTCCGCAAGTGAGCACGAAGCGGTTCTCGTTGATCGCTGTGAGGACAGAATATTCGTCAACCAGCCATTGCTCCGATCCGATGAGGCGGCTGTGCTCGGCGAGTTTGTGGGGCTCGGAAAAACGTGCACCACTCGGTAGAAAGCGCCGGGTTCCGCGTAGGGCCACGCAGCGTGGGCCCGCTATTTGCGAGATACTTTTCTTGCGAAAGCGCAGGATATCCCAGTGGTAAGACTTCGGTCCTTCGGAAAACGCGCCTTCCGCGCTTCTGACGCATCGTGCGAACCGCAAAGCGCTGCCGTTCCGCAATTCCGTTTCGGTCAACGGCTGATTTGCCAAGACTTCTTCGATTGAGACGGGCATATTGCTCCTTGGTCGGCGGTGTTGGGGCGCTTAAATCATAGCCATTGGCATGTTCAGAGCGCTCTGCGCATTTTCATGACGTTATTGGATGAAAATTACTGACGGCTAGGTGGCAGTTTGGCAACGGATGTCGACAGGTTCGATAGGCGCTGGCGTCAACTTGCTGCCTACTCCGTCGTTGTTTGAGGCAGGACGGTGTGTTTGCGCCCAGATGACACAGGTGTTGCTTTAGGGCATATTAGTAAAGTTACAAATAGCTTACGAGAAGGGTTTTCGTTTGGTCGATTTCTCGCCTATATGCAGCGTTTGCCTCGCCGTCACGGCGTTGATGCTCGTGTTCGACGTCTTTGTTGCCGTTACCCGTGAGAGGCGGCTACATTTGAGCGACGTCGTCTGGGGTTGCGTGTTCTTTGCTGTTCAGGCCGCGATATTCGCATGGTCTTGTCAGGGGCTCATCACGGTCGACGGGGGCTCGCAGTCGCTCGCCGCAGTCGTGGTCGCCAATATTGCCTGTATGGCCTCGGTTCACCTGGCGTGCTCTCGTCGTCAGCTGGCGGACCGGCTGCTCTTTGCCGCGGACCTCCCTGACTGGGTCGCCTATCGTGTGATGCGCGTTCCCGTTGCTGCTTTCGGGGCTTGCATGGTGGGCGCCTTGTGCGTGCTCGCCATCGAGCTTCCCCACAACCAGTCCCTCGAGCAGATAAACCCGCAGAGCTTGGCGCTCGAGTGGATGCTCCTGAGCGTGGCTGCCGGAGGCCTGTACTTCCTGGGTCAGCGACGCGCACTGCCCATGGCGCTCGTCCCCGTGGCGTCGACATCTATCGGCCTCGCGGAGTACTTCGTCTACACCTTTAAGGGCTTGCCTATTCAACCTGGCGACGTACTTGCGCTCGAGACAGCGGCGTCCGTTGCGGACGGCTACGTCTACACCGTGGATGCCTGGTGCCTGTGGGGCGTCGCTGCCGGCGTGGCGGCGCTCCTGGGGTGTGTGCTGCTCAGCTGCCGTCGCGAAGATGCTGCCGGGGAGAAGAGCTCGCTGTTCGCGGCGTTGCGCCGACTCGTCGCGCACGCAAGCCGTCCCGTAGCCGTGAAAGGGGCGCATATGGGGTGCGCCGCTAAAAGTCCCGCGCATGCTGCTGAGCCTGCCGTCGGGAAATCCCTCGACTGGCACGCCGCCGGCATCCTTGGTAACGTTACCGCTGGCCTTGCTCTGCTCGCCTGCCTTGTGTCGCAGGTATGTAGCGTCGACTACGCGAGCGATCTGGGCATTTCGGTGAACGCGTGGGACCCCGAGACGAGCTATTCTTCGCAGGCTTACTTGCCCACCTTCATCAGCGCCTGTCAGACGATGATCCCTATCGAGCCGGAGGGCTACTCGACCGAATCCGCGGAGGATCTTATGGCGTCTTATGTTGACGCGTACAACGCCGATGAGTCGCTTGGCAACTCGGAGTCGCGCGCGGCTGCCGCCGAGCAGTTTGATTACGAGCGCCCGACGGTCATCGCCGTTATGAACGAGACCTTCTCGGATCTCTCGCTGTTCGATGGAATGCATGCAGGCTATGAGGGCCCCCAGTACTTCAAGAGCATCTCCGACTGCCTTGTGCGCGGCACGTTCTACACTTCGGTTTACGGCGGCGGCACCACCAACAGCGAGTTCGAGTTCCTTACCGGGAACTCCATCGCCAACCTCGGGTCGGGGGTCTACCCGTATAACATCTACAACATGGGCCGCGAGGAGAACCTTGCGCGGCTCTTCAAGGACCTGGGGTACGACACCTTGGCCATGCACCCAAACAAGCCGCAGAACTGGAACCGTACGAACGTCTACGAAAGTTTCGGCTTCGATGAGTTCCTCTCCATTGCCGACTTCGAGGGTGCCGAGCGCTCCCGTGGGCACGTGACGGATGGGGCGACCTACGAGAAGATTCTCGAGCGGCTCTCGGAGAACGAGGACCCGCAGTTCATTTTCGATGTGACCATGGCCAACCACGCGGGCTACGAGTCCGGACTCATCCCCGAGGATCGTCAGGTTCATCTTGAGATTGATGGGCAGGAGAACGCGTCGATCAATGAGTACGTGTCTTGCATCCAGAAGTCCGACGAGGACTTGCAGTACTTCCTCGAAGAGCTTTCACAGCTCGACCGCAAGGTCGTGGTCGTCTTCTTTGGCGATCACCAGCCTGGCCTTATGTCGAGCTACAACGACCTCTGGTATGACGACGAGAACAACGCTGAGCACCTCTGCCGCATTTACCAGACGTCTTACTTTATTTGGGCCAACTACGACGTTGCCGGAAACGATCAGGTGAGCGAAACGCAAGACGTCGCTGCGAGCTCGCTTTCGTCACTGCTTATGGAGGTCATCGGGGCCCCGATGTCCGATTACCAGAAGGCCCACATGAAGCTTCTCCAGGCGCTTCCGGCGATCGACGCCGTTTGTTATCAGGATCTCTATGGAACTTGGCACCTGCCGAACGAGGCTTCCGGTGTCGATATCACTGATCAGGCGCGCGCCGATTTTGCGACCCTGCAGTATTTCATGATGTTCGGAGACGGCGACGACATTTTCAACAAGAAGATGCAGACGGCGGCGAACTATTAGCAGGACGGTTTATTTACACGCGGGTTGAATTGGGCTTGCAGGCGGTTTGCCGCGGCTGTACGGAGCGTCTCGTGACGGTGGATTGAACAATCGTCTTGAATTCTCGCTTGACACGCGTCGCGACCCCTGCCAAAATAACCAACGCGCAAGAGCGCCTGGGGATGTAGCTCAGCTGGGAGAGCGCTGCCTTCGCAAGGCAGAGGCCGAGGGTTCGAATCCCTTCATCTCCACCAGGAACTTTCAGGCCCGGACGTCGCCGACGTTCGGGCCTTTTCGTATCGCGCGCCGGCTGGCGTGCACGACGGCGAAGGGAGCCCAGATGGCGGACATGCTCACGCTCGAGGCGTTCGAGGAGGCCTCCGAGAAGGTTAAGGAGGTCACGCTCGAGACCAAGCTCGTCGAGAGCCCGTATCTCTCCGCCGCGACCGGCAACCGCGTCTGGCTCAAGCCCGAGAACATGCAGCGCACCGGCGCCTATAAGCTCCGCGGCGCGTATTACAAGATCTCCAAGCTTTCGCAAGAGGAGCTCGACCGCGGCGTCATCACCGCCTCGGCCGGCAACCACGCGCAGGGCGTCGCTTACGCGGCCACCCATGCGGGCGCCCGCTCCATCGTCGTCATGCCCACGACCACGCCGCTCATCAAGGTCGAGCGCACCAAGGGCTACGGCGCCGAGGTCATCCTCCACGGCGACGTCTTCGACGAGGCGGGGGAGTACGCCCAGCAGCTGGCCGCCGAGCAGGGCCTCACCTACATCCCGCCCTTCAACGACGAGATCGTAGCCACCGGTCAGGGCACCATCGGCATGGAGATCGTCCAGGAGCTCCCGCTCGTCGACACCATCCTCGTGCCCGTGGGCGGCGGCGGACTCGCTTGCGGCGTCGCCACCTTCGCCAAGCTCTACAACCCCAAGATCCGCGTCATCGGCGTTGAGCCTGCTGGCGCCCCGAGCCTTACCGCGGCGCTTGAGGCGGGCCATCCCGTCAAGCTCCCGTCCGCGAACACCATCGCCGACGGCACCGCGGTCCTCGAGGTCGGCGACAAGGTCTTCCCGTACCTCAAGGAGAACCTCGACGACGTCCTCACGGTTGAGGACGACGAGCTCGTCGTCTCGTTCCTTGACATGGTCGAGAACCACAAGATGGTCGTCGAGAACTCCGGCCTGCTCTCCGTCGCCGCGGCCAAGCATCTGCCGTCCGACGGCCGCCGCGTTGCCTGCGTCCTTTCCGGCGGCAACATGGACGTCATCACCATGAGCTCCGTCGTCCAGCACGGCCTCATTCAGCGCAGCCGCGTCTTCACGGTGAGCGTCCTTCTTCCTGACCGCCCCGGCTCGCTCGTGCGCGTCGCGAGCGTCATCGCCGAGCAGAACGGCAACGTCATCAAGCTCAAGCACAACCAGTTCGTCACCACGAACCGCAACGCCGCCGTCGAGCTTCGCGTCACCATCGAGGCCTACGGCCCCGAGCACCGCCAGCAGATTGTCGACGCCCTCTCCAAAGCCGGCTTCAACCCCCAGCTCCCCTCAGTCCGCGACGCGAACTAGAGCTAGCGGGCTGCGAGCCCGTGAACGATAGGTTTACATGCTTGGGGGAGAGCGAAGCGATTTCCCCCAAGCAACCCATGTCGGCCCCGCGCAGCGGGGCCACTTTTTTATTACCTTGCCCCCGCGCCCTAGGGCCGGCGATTCTTCATTGAACTTAGCTTGGCCCCCGCCGCCCTCCCGTGCGTTTGAAATGAGTTCCGCATGAGCCGGAAGCGACTTAATGTCGCTTCCGTGCGAACAGGACTGCCCGAAATTTCAAACGCACGGGAGGGCGGCGGGGGCCCAGACCGTAAACAGAAAAATCGTCGTCCCGCGCCAATAATGAACCCACCTTCAACAGGTGGGTGTCCGCATCGCGCGTTCCGGCTTTCTCATCAACGGAGAATACCCGTACTGAACACGAGATTTAGGACTCCCTAGAAACGCTTGTCGGTTCACCCAGTTTAGGCGCGGGGCGACGACACCTTCAATATAGCCCAGCCGTCTTCCAGCTCAAGCCTTGACTTTTGCTCCCTTTCCGCAATGTGGAGCCGCTAAGGCGCTTGCCGCTCCAGCGGCGCACGCATTCCTCGTGTCCTGTAAACTATTGCAATTGTGCGCGGGCAATAAGGCCCCGCGCCGAGGGCGAAGCAAAGAGGGGAGAGGACAATTGGGCCATCACGTTCCCGACTGGATTCCCTTTTCCTGTCTTTTTCTCGCATCGCTTATTGCCGCCCTCGTCATGACCCCCGTCGCGCGCAAGATCGCCGTCAAGCTCGGAGCCATCGATAAGCCCACGGGCCGTCGCGTCAACAAGGTTCCCGTTCCCCGCATGGGGGGCATCGCCATCTTCGCGGGCATCGCCGCCGCGTTCGCTATCCAGTACATCGGAACCATGAATTGGGGCTGGCCGGTGGTGCTCGTCCCCTCCCCGATGCTCAACGTCAACTACTGGATGCTCGTAGCCGCGTTCTGCGTCATCTTCGTGACCGGCCTTCTTGACGACAAGTACTCGCTGAGGCCGAAGGTAAAGTTCGCGGGGCAGGTGCTCGCGGCGGTCATCGCGGTCGCCGGCGGCCTCGTCATCGGCGACATCTCGAATCCCATGGCTCCCGGCTTCATCAGCTTGGGTTGGCTCGCGTACCCCATCACGGTCATCTACCTCGTTGCCTACGTGAACATCATCAACTTGATCGACGGCCTCGACGGACTCGCCGCCGGCATCTCGGCCATCGCCAGCTTCACGATGTTCGTGCTTTCCATCATGGCGGGGCGCCTCGACGCGGCCGCCCTCTCCATCGCGGTCACCGGCTCCTCCATCGGCTTCCTTCGCTATAACTTCCACCCGGCGTCCATCTTTATGGGTGACTCGGGCTCGCTGACGCTTGGTTTCGCCCTCGGCTGCTCGTCGCTGCTCTCCGTCACGCGCTTCGCCGGCCTCACCACCATCATCGTGCCCGTCGTCATCGCGGCTGTGCCCATCCTCGACACGTTCTCGGCCATCGTCCGTCGCACGCGCGCTCATGTGAGCATCGGCCAGCCCGACCGCGGCCACATCCACCACCGGCTGCTCGACGAGGGCTTCGATCAGCGGCAGGCCGTGCTCGTCATGTATGCGTGGACGCTGCTGCTGTGCCTTGGCTCCGTGGTTATGACGCAGGTCGGGACCTGGGCGCGCGTCGTCGTCTTCATAGCGCTCGTCGTCGTCTCGTTCATGTTTGCTCAGCATCTCCACCTGTTTGAGCCGGTCTTGCTTCACCACTACAACCCGCGCACCGGCGAGGACGAGCTTATCTCGCCCGCCGACGAGGCCTTCGAGGCGGAGGCCGAGCGTCGCGCAGAGCAGCCTTGGCGGGAGCGCGACAAGTAGTGGCCCTTCCCGTGAATCCCTCTCCCTTCGGCGAGAACCCCTACGGCGCTTGCGCGCTCTGCCCGCGTCGCTGCGGGGCCGACCGCCTGCACGGCAAGACGGGCGTCTGCGGCATGAGCGCCGCCCCGCGCGCCGCGCGCTCCGCCCTCCACTTCTGGGAAGAGCCGCCCATCTCCGGTGAATGCGGAAGCGGGGCCGTTTTCTTCTCGGGCTGCGCGCTCAAGTGCGTTTTTTGCCAGAACCACGAGATCTCGACCGGCGGCTTCGGCCTGACGGTCGAGCCGGGCCGCGTGGCGCAGATCATGCTCGAGCTCCAGGCCCAGGGTGCCGCGAATATCAACCTGGTGACCGCCCTGCACTTCGCGCCGACGGTGCGCGAGGCGGTCCTCTCCGCGCGCGAGCAAGGCCTTGAGCTGCCTGTTGTTTGCAATGTCGGCGGCTACGAGACGGTCGAGACCGTACGCGCCATGGCCGACGTCGTCGACGTCTGGCTCCCCGACTTCAAGTACGCGGACGGCGCGCTTGCCGGCAGGCTCTCCGCGGCGCCCGGCTACCCCGAGGTCGCGGCGGCCGCCCTTTCCGAGATGGTCGACCAGGTGGAGCGTGCGGGCGGTCGGCTCGTTGACGAAGAGACCGGCCTCATGAAGCGCGGGGTCATCGTGCGCCACCTGCTGCTTCCCGGACACGTTGACGACACCTGCGAGGTGCTCGGCCGCGTCTGGGACATCGCGGGCAACCGCGCCGACCTCTCGCTCATGAACCAGTACACGCCCAATGCCCGCTGCCGCGAGGAGGGCGGCGAGCTTTCTCGCGCCGTCACCGAGGACGAGTACGAGATCGCGCTGTGTCGGGCCGACGACCTCGGCTTCGAGCGCATTTGGTGGCAGGAGGGCGGCACCGTCTCCGAGAGCTTCGTGCCCGCGTTCGACCTCACCGGCGTCGCCGGCGCCGACGGCGCCAAAAGCGTTGGAGTATAGTCTTACCAGCAAATTCCACTTCGCAATCGGAGGATCCATGGCAGAAAACGACGGCCTTTCCCAGGCCGAGCGCGCCGAGCTCGAGCAGCTTCGCGTCGAGAAAGCCGCTCGCGAGCAGGCCGCCGCCGAGGCGGCGGAGCGCGCCGAGCTGGAGGCCCTTCGCGCCGAGAAGGCCAGGGCCGAGGCCCAGGCAAAGAAGGACGCGCGCGCCAAGCAGCAGGCTGCCCAGGAGGCGGCCGACCTTGAGCGCGCCCGTCAGCTCATGGAACCCGATGACGACGAGCTCAAGATGCCCCTTGGGCAGAAAATAGTCATTCTCGCCGTCTTTGGCATCGCCGTGGTTTTCGTTCTTCTCAACGTACTGCGTTAAACGTCCGCGCGTCGCCGCCGGGCGTGGTTTGAGCGTCCGGCCCCGCGCCCGAAATAGGGACAGGGGATCCGCAACATGTCGCTCACCGACCGCACCAAGCCCACCGATGTTAGCCTGAACACCGACCTCTACGAGCTCACCATGGCCCAAGGGTTCTGGGAGACGGGGCTCGGCTCGTCGGAGGCGTGCTTCAACGCTTTCTTCCGTGAGAACCCCTTCGGCGGCGGCTACGGCGTCGCGTGCGGCACGGGGCAGATCGCCGACCTGGTCGAGAACTTTGTCTTTACCGACGAGGACATCGAGTACCTCGGCTCCATCGCGGCGCCGGGCGGCGGGTCTCTCTTTAAGCCCGAGTTCCTCGAGTACCTGCGCGGGCACCGGCTGGACCTTACCATCGACGCGGTCCCCGAGGGCGAGGTCGTCTTTCCGCGCGAGCCCATGGTGCGCGTGACGGGGTCCGTCATCGATTGCCAGCTCATCGAGACCGCCCTTCTCAACCTCGTCAATTTCCAGACGCTCGTGGCCACCAAGTGCGCGCGCGTGGTCAAGTCCGCCGAGGGGCACCCCGTCTCCGATTTCGGCCTTCGACGCGCGCAGGGGCCCGACGGAGGCCTCGCCGTCGCCCGCGCCTCCTACATTGCCGGCGCTTCCTCCACCTCCAACGTGCTCGCCGGCAAGATCTACGGCATCCCCGTCTTCGGAACCCATGCCCACTCTTGGGTCATGGCGTTCCCGACCGAGCTCGAGGCGTTCCGCGCCTTCGCCAAGTCCAGCCCCAAGAACTGCTGCCTGCTGCTCGACACGTACGATGTGCACCAGGGTATCCAGAACGCGATTACCTGCGCCAAGGAGATGGAGGAGGCCGGCGAGCGCCTCGCCGCGGTGCGCATCGACTCCGGCGACCTCGCTAAGCTCTCCAAGGAGGCGCGCGCCGCGTTCGACGAGGCGGGCCTGCCGTATGTGAAGATCTCGGTCTCCAACGACCTCGACGAGTACACCATCCAGTCGCTCTTTGCCCAGGGCGCCCCGATTGACTCCTTCGGCGTGGGCACGAAGCTCGCGACCTGCGATCAGCAGCCGAGCCTGGGCGGCGTCTACAAGCTCTCCGCTATCCGGCCTTCCGCCGACGAGTCGTGGCGTCCCGTCATCAAGCTCTCCGAGCAGGCCTACAAGCGCACGATCCCCGGTGTCCAGCGTGTCCTGCGCTTCTACGACGAGGCCGGCTGCCCCACAGGCGACATGATTTGCCAGGAGGGGACCGAGCCGCAGCTCGGCGAGATGATCGATATCCTCGACACCTTCCGCTCCTATGACCTGACGGGCGAGCCTAAGAACCTGCTCGTCCGCATGGTCGATCATGGACGCACGGTCCACACCTCGACCATCGAGGAGGCCCGCGAGCGCTGCAAGACCGCCATCATGCACCTCGATCCGGCCATCACCCGGTTCCTCAACCCGCAGGTTTACCCGGTGGGCCTCGAGCTCGGCCTCGCCAAGCTGCGCCAGGAGCTCTCGGCCGAGGAGCGCCGCAGCTCCGGGAGGGCCGTCATCTAGGACTCGTGGTCGACGGGCGCCCGTTCGCCCCATAGGACCCATCTGATAAAATCACTAAGTTTGCAAAGCTTGATTGTTTGGAGAAACGCATGCCCGAGAAGCTCGAGGAACTCGTCCGCGCCGCGCTGGCCGCCGCTCAGGCCGCCGGCGATCTGCCTGAATTCGATGTCGCCGACATGGGCTTCGAGCGACCGGCCGACTCTGCGAACGGCGACTGGTCCTCGACCGTGGCCATGCGCTCCGCGCGCCTCGCGCATTGCGCGCCCGCGAAGATCGCCGCGGCCATCACCGCGAACATGCCCTCCGACCCCTGCCTCGCCAAGGTCGAGGTCGCGGGCCCGGGCTTCATTAACTTCTACCTGAACACCGCCTCCGCCAACGACGTCTTCCGCCAGGTGCGCGAGCTCGGCCGCGATTTCGCCCGCTCCGATTTCGGCGCCGGCAAGAAGGTCCAGGTCGAGTACGTCTCCGCGAACCCGGTGGGCCCGCTGCACATCGGCCATGGACGCTGGGCCGCGCTCGGCGACTCGCTCTGCAACGTGATGGAGCTCGCGGGCTTCGACGTCGAGCGCGAGTACTACATCAACGACCACGGCTCCCAGATGGACGTCTTCGGCCACTCCATCTCCAAGCGCTACCTGCAGCTTCTTGAGCTCATGGGCCAGGGCAAGTCCTGCGACGAGGCTGTGGCCGTGCTTCTTGCCGATCGCGAGGCCTACGTCGCCGACGAGGACGACGCGCACCCTGAGCTCCACCCCTACACCGACGCCTTCAACGAGGCGCTCGGCGGCAACGCCTACGCCGGCGACTACATCGTCGACCTCGCCGCCCGTTTCGTGGGCATCGACGGCGACGCCCTTTACGGTTCCGACGAGGACGAACGCTGCGCCTCTTTCCGCGAGCGCGGCTACAAGATGATGCTCGAGTCCATCCGCGAGACCTGCCACAACGCCCGCTGCGACTTCGACGTGTGGTTCTCCGAGCGCAGCCTTTACGAGAAGGGCGAGGACGGCACCTCCGCCGTTGACCGCGCCCTCGCCAAGCTCGACGAGCTCGGCCACCTTTACACCGACGAGGGCGGCGCGTTGTGGTTCCGCTCCACCACCTTCGGCGACGACAAGGACCGCGTCCTTATCAAGACGAACGGCGACTACACCTACTTCGCCTCCGATGTCGCCTATCACTGGAACAAGTTCGGCCGCGTCGACCACGTCATCGACCTGTGGGGCGCCGACCACCACGGCTACATTAAGCGCATCCAGTCCGTCTGCGAGGCGCTCGGCTATCCCGATCAGTTCGAGGTCGTCCTGGGCCAGCTGGTCAACCTGCTGCGCGACGGCGTGCCGGTGCGCATGTCCAAGCGCAAGGGCACCATGGTCACGTTCGACGAGCTTCTTGCCGAGGTCGGCCCCGACGCGACCCGCTACACCCTCGTCGCCAAGTCGAACAACCAGATGATCGACTTCGATATCGAGGCCGTTAAGCGCCAGGACAACACGAACCCCGTGTACTACGTCCAGTATGCGCACGCGCGCATCTGCTCCATCCTGCGCCGCGCCGCCGGCGTGAGCGTCGATGAGGCCGCCGAGCTCGGGATGGACATCGTGGCCGATCGGGCCGTGGGCGCCGACTACGATCTCGGGCTTCTTACCGACGCGACCGAGGCCGCGCTTGCCCGCAAGCTGGCGGAGCTGCCGAGCCTCGTCGAGTCCTGCGCCCGTGACCGCGCGCCGTTCCGCCTTACGCACTATGCCGAGGAGCTGGCTGCCCACTTCCACTCGTTCTACGCCGCTTGCCAGGTGATTCCTGGCGAGGGGAGGCCGCTCGACGCCGGACTTTCGCACGCCCGCCTGGCCGCGGTAGACGCGACGCGCCGTGTGCTCGCCCTCACGCTCGAGCTCATCGGCGTCAATGCGCCGCAGGCTATGTAGGGTATCTTGACGTAAGCTCCATCGCATCTCCAATATACAGAGATTTATATTTCTATTTTATGTACCGTGCGCGGGAAAGAATGTTTTCCCGCGCACGTTCCGTATAATCACGGCCGTCCGGGGCTTTTTGTTCGAGGCCTTGGTGTAAGCATGGCATCAAAGATATGAACAACAGGGGTAGCAAATGGATCTTCGCGAGTACATGTCGGTGAGAAGGGCCTACAACATCGTTCGCCAGTCAGTCGAGTCGAAGAGGCGCCTGACCTTCGAGGAGTTCGCGATTCTCTGTAGGCTCGATGTTGCCAACGAGCCGGTTAAGACCTCCGCGATCGCCGAGTACCAGAGCGCCCTGCGCCCCACGATGACCCACCGTACGAACCACCTCGCGGGCCTCGGTTTCATTGAGCGCGGGGAGGGCACGAAGGACCGCCGCAACGTCGTCTGCACTATCTCCGATTCCGGTCGTGAGGAGGTCACTCGACTTTCCGGTCTTACTCGCGCCCAGATTCCGAGTGGCGCTGCCCTTTCCCGTACGTCGCCTGAGCGCATCTGCAAGTACGTCGATGCTATGGGTTCGGTCTTTTGCAAGGCCGGCGACCTCGTCCTTCTCGGTATCTATGCCGCCGATTCGGATTCGCTTACCATCATGCAGCTCGTGGATGCGCTTGGCCTGCTGCAGCCGACCGTGTCCATGAGCGTCTCGTCCCTGTGCGAGCTCGGGCTCGTTGAGCGTACGCGTGAGTCGAGCGGGCAGCACACGACGAGCGTCCGCCTTACCGAGGCCGGCGCGCAGCATGTTTCCGAGCTTTGCGAGACCATCGATGCCGTTGTCGTCCGCCGCAAGCTCCGCAAGCCGCGCGACTAGGTATTCGCGAAGCGACACAGCTATTTGCCGCCGTCCACGCAGGGGGCGGCGGTTTTTCGTGTTTGCTTTAGTGCGGATGCGTCCCTATGCCGGCCATAGCGTTGGCAGGGTCACGGCGAGCCCCGTAACCTCGGCGTGCAGTAATGGGCCGTTCCATACGCCCTGAAACCTCGCCGCGCAGTAACCGGTGTACCGAACTCGCCCCATAAACGCGCCGCGCAGTAACCGTTGCGCCTCATCCGCCCTGAAACCTCGCCGCGCAGTAATTCTTCGTTACTGCGCGGCGATGTTTCAGGGCGGAGGGCTTCTTGCCGTTACTGCGCGGCGATGTTTTGGGGCGGAGGGACGCCCCTCGTTACTGCGCGGCGATGTATTAGGGCTGGGGATTTCTTGTCGTTACTGCGCGGCGATGTTTTGGGCCTTCCACGCATAATTGGCACCTGAGTATTTGGGATCACCGAGTGTGAGCTACGCGGTCTTATTCGCGGGCGCATTATTTGCGGATACGCGTTTGTGCTGGTATAGTTCTCGTGGTTAATCCCCGCGCACATAAAAAGCCGCTGTATTCGATTCCTCTTTTCATATCGAGAAGAACGGCCGGGCGTCCTGGATTCGCCAATCCCCATTTTCCGAACATGGCCGTGCAGCCGGCCTTAATGGCTGTGAATCTCAGAGAGGTATTTTATATGCCGGAAGACAAAGAACTCCAGGTAACTGCTGGTCCTGCGGAGAGCGAGGCTGCTCCGAAGAAGCGCACGCGCAGAACGGCCAAGAAGAAGGATGACGCCGTCAAAAAGGCTCCGGAGGCTGCTGTCGAGCCCGCCGAGGCTCCCGCCCCCGAGAAGCCGAAGCGCCGCCC
>CAVIBB010000020.1:0-25431 GCA_963640745.1 Paludibacteraceae bacterium | reverse complement strand
GTCTCCGGCAGCGTCGAGTTCTTCGAGACCGAGAGGAGCATGCCCACGAGCATGAGCGAGGCCATGATCGACGAGCCGCCGTAGCTGAGGAACGGCAGCGGCTTGCCCGAGAGCGGGATCATGCCGAGGACTCCGCAGATGTTGACGAGCAGCTGAATGATGATGATCGACGTGCAGCCGCAGGCGATGAGGCGGCCGGCGAGGTCGGGAGCGTACTTGGCGATGCGGAAGCCCGCCCACGCGAAGAGCGCGAAGGCGAGCAGGACCCCGAGCGTGCCGACGAGCCCGCACTCCTCGCCGATGACCGCGAAGATGAAGTCGTTGTGGGCCATGGGCAGATACGAGTACTTCTGCTTGGAGAAGCCGATCCCGACACCGAGAAGCCCGCCGGAGCCGAAGGCGTAGTAGCCCTGGATGAGCTGATAGGACTCGCCGAGCTCGTCGGCCCACGGGTCGAGGAAGGTCGTGATGCGCGACAGGGCGTAGTCCTGGGAGACGGACAGGATGACGATGAAGCAGAAGGCGCCCGCGAGGAAGAGGGCGAGCAGCAGCGGAGGGAAACCCGCGACGAAGAGCATGATGATCAGCGCGAGGCCGATGATCATCGTCGAGCCCTTATCGGGCTGGATGATGATAAGGGCCATCGGCACGACGACGCCCACGCCGATGTACTTGGCGAGCTCGAGATTGTCCAGGTCGCCGTCGACGTAGTAGCGCTGCGCGATGGCGGCGGCCACGGTGACGATGGCGACCTTAGCGAACTCGGACGGCTGCAGCTGGAAGCCGGCGATGTTGAGCCAGCGCGAGGCGCCGTAGGTGTTGTTCGAGAAGCCCGGCACGAAAACGAGGATGAGCGCCACGATGACGGCCGCGACGACGACCATGAGGTGATCGCGCGAGAGCAGGTGGTAGTCCAGGTGAGCGATGCCCGCGGCGATGGCCAGGCCCGCGATCGCGCAGGCGAACTGGCGCTTGAGATAGTACGCCGGGTCGTTGCCGAGCACCGCGCTGTTGAGGCACGTAACCGACGAGGCCGAGTAGATCATGAGCAGGCCGAAGCACACGAGCACCGCCGTGACGGCGATGAGCACGATGCGCGGGCGCATGAAGCGCTCCGGGACGCCGCGGATGGTCTTCTCGACCTTCTCGCCGACGCCGCCGCCGGAAGCGCCACGCGAACGACCGCCGCGGCCGCCGCGGGCATCGGCGGCCGAGCCGCCGAACAGGAAGCTGGGAAGAGGGGCCGACACGCGCTACTCCCCCGCCCCGGAGGCATCGTGCTCGCGGCAGAAATCGGCCGCGAGCGACTTGAAGAGGCGGCCGCGCTCGGCCATGTTGGCGAACTCGTCGAACGACGAGCAGGCCGGCGAGAGCAGCACGGTGTCGCCCTCGGCGGCATGGGCGCAGGCCGCGTCGAAGGCGTCGCGCAGGTGATCGGCGGAGACGACCTCGACCGCCGAGCCCGAGGCGCCCGCCTCGTCGGAGATGGCCTGGGCCATACGGGGGCCTGCCTCGCCGAAGCAGACGGCGACGCGGGCGCGGGCGCAGCAGGCGCGGGCAAGCGAGGCGAGGTCGGTGCCCTTGTCGTGGCCGCCGAGGAGCACGACGACGGTGCCGGGCTCGAACGCGGTCAGGGCCTTCTCGACCGAGTCGGTGTTCGTTGCCTTAGAGTCGTTGACGAAGTGGATGCCCGCGGCCTCGCCGCAGGGCTCGATGCGGTGCTCGATGGGGCTGAACGTGGCGAGGCCGCGCGAGATGACGCGATCCTCGACGCCGGTGAAGAGCGCGAGGGCCGAGGCCGCAAGCGCGTTCTCCCAGTTGTGGCTTCCGCGGATGCGCAGGTCGTCGACGCCGCAGACGTCGTGCTCGACGCCGCCGAGGCGAACCACGAGGCGCTCGCCGCGCACGAAGGCGGCGTCGGGGCCGCCGAGGACGCGTTCGACGGAGAGCTCGCAGACGCGGAGGCCGCGGCCCGCGCAGCGCACCGCGACGTCACGGCACCAGTCGTCGTCGACCGAGACGACGGCGAGGTCGCCCTCGCTCATGTTCGCGAAGACCTTCTCCTTGGCGGCGGCGTAAGCCTCCATGGAGCCGTGCCACTCGAGGTGGTCGGGCGTCACGTTGAGCAGGACGGCCGCGCGCGGGCGCAGCGTCGGGCTCGAGGCCAGCTGGAAGCTCGAGAGCTCGGCCACGAACCAGCCGTCGTCCGGGCGCGCCGCGGCCTCCTCGATGCAGAGCACGCCGATGTTGCCCACGGACTCGGCCGAGAGGCCGGCCTCGTTGAGCAGGTGCGTGGCGAGCGAGGTGGTGGTCGTCTTTCCGTTGGTGCCGGTGACGGCGAGCCAGTTGGCGGGGCTTTCGCGGAAGGCGAGCTCGACCTCGGAGACGACCTCGGCGCTGTTGCGCTTCGCCGCGAGGTAGAAGGCGCTCGTCTCGGGGATGCCGGGGGAAACGACGGCCAGGTCGAAGGACCCGTTGAGTTCCTCGGTCCCGAGGACGCACCGCACCCCGGACGCCTCGAGGGCGCGGGTCTGGTCGCTCTCCTTCGAGGAGGCGCCGCCGAAGAGCGTGACGGAGGACACGCGGGCGGGCATGAGGCTCGCGAGGTAGCGGCAGGCCGCGTCGCCCGTCTTGCCGATGCCGAGTACGCAGACGTTTCCGAGATATGCGGTGTTCATGCAGGTCATGTGCCGAGCTTTCTCTTGCGGCCCCGCGGGCGCGGGGCTTAACCGAGCTGGAAGTAAAGGGCGAAGCCGAGGGTGGCGAAGGCGGCCGAGATGATCCAGAAACGCGTCACGACCTTGGTCTCCGCCCAGCCGAGCTTCTCGAAGTGGTGGTGGATCGGGCTCATGAGGAACACGCGCTTGCCCGTCGTCTTGAAGCTCACCACCTGGATGATGACCGAGAGGGCCTCGCAGACGAACAGGCCGCCCATGATGAGCGAGGTGATCTCGGTCTTGGTGAGGACGGCGAGCGCGGCGAGCGCGGCGCCCAGGGCAAGCGAGCCCGTGTCGCCCATGAAGATGGACGCGGGGTTGCAGTTGTGCCAGAGGAAGCCGACGCAGGCGCCGGCGATGGAGGCGGCGAAGATGGCGAGGTCGATCTCGTCGTAGCGGTAGGCGACCATGGCCATGACGAGCATGACGACCATCGAGCAGCCGCCGGCCAGGCCGTCGAGGCCGTCGGTGAGGTTGACCGCGTTGGAGAGGCCGGCCATGAGCAGGAAAACGAAGACGACGTAGAGCCAGGGGATAGCGATGCTCACGCCCGCGACCTCGACGGTCGTGGTGAGGACGCCCAGGTCGAGCGCGAGGCCGCCCGGGAAGCGCACGAACGCGTCGATGCCCACCCAGTTGACCGCGGCGAGGCAGAAGACGACCGAGATGGAGATAAGGCCGACCATCTTCTGGGCCGGGGTGAGGCCGAGGCTGCGCTTATGGGCGACGGACTCGATGTCGTCGAGCAGGCCGAGGGAGCCGGTGACGAGCATGGCGAGCACGGCGAGCACGAGCTCGGGGGTCCACTTGGCGATGAGGAAGACCGTGACGACGACGCCCGCGAGCATGACGACGCCACCCATGGTGGGCGTGCCCTGCTTGACGAGGTGGCTCTCGGGGCCGTCGGCGCGGACCTGCTGGCCGATGCCGTCCTTGCGCATGGCGCGGATAAAGAGCGGCATGACGGCGCCCGTGATGGCAGCCGCCACCGCGATGGCAAGAAACACCTGGTAAGAAGGGTAATTGGGATTGCCGATCATGAGCTCAGGACCTCCTTAGCGAAGCGGTCGAGACCCTCGGAGCGGGAAGCCTTGACCAGGACCAGATCGCCGGGCGCAAAGGCCGGCTTGAGGGCGGCGACGGCCGCCTCGACGGTATCGAACCGATGCACCGCGTCGCCCGAGGCGCCCATGGCGCAGGCGGCTCGGGCCATGGTGTCGGCCAGCTCGCCGCCGATGAAGACGAGCATGTCGAGACCCTTGGCCGCGGCATAGGCGCCGACGCAGGCGTGGAGCTCGCGGGCCTCGTCGCCGAGCTCGCCCATCTCGCCGAGGACGGCGACGCGGGAGCCCTCGCAAGCCATGGAGGCCAGGATGTCGAGCGAGGACGCCATGGAGTTGGGCGCGGCGTTGTAGGAGTCGTCGATGACGCGGACGCCCGCGGCCGAGTCGCGCACGTCGAGGCGAAGGGCGGTGTGCTCCATGCCCTCGATGGCCGCCGCGGCGGCGCCGCGCTCTGCCCCTGCGCGCCAGATGAGGGCGATGGCCAAAAGGAAATCGTCCACGACCTTCTTGCCGGGGAGATTCAGAGTGACGTCGCGGCTCCAGCCGTCCGAGCAACGCACGGTGAAGCTGGGAAGTCCCGCATCGTCGAGGCGCAGCCCCTCGGCGCGCACCGCGTCGCCCTCGCGTCCGCCGACGAGGCAGACGTCGACGCCCGCGGGCGCGGCGAAGCCCTCGGCGATAAAGGGCGTGAGGTCGCAGCCGGAGGGCATGACGAGGCAGCGGGAGACGCCGAAGGCCGCCTCGCCGGAGTCGCGCATGCCCGAGACGACCTCGGCCTTGGCGCGCGCGATGTTCTCGCGGCTGCCGAGGATACCGATGTGGGAGGTGCCGATGGTCGTGACGCAGGCCAGCGCGGGCCTGCAGGCCGCGGCCAGGCGCTCGATCTCGTGCGGGTGGTTCATGCCGAGCTCGCAGACGAGCACGCGCGCGCCCTCGGGGGCGGCGAGCACCGTGAGCGGCAGGCCGATGAGGTTGTTGAAGTTGCCGGCGGTGGCGTGGGTGGGCAGCACCGCGCCGAAGCCGGCGCGCAGCATATCCTTCGTGGTCGTCTTGCCGACCGAGCCGGTGACGCCCACGACGAGCCACTCGGGGTGAAGCTCGCGCTGGTAGCCCGCGAGGGCGAGCAGGAACGCCTCGCAGTCGTCGCCCGCGGCGCGAAGAAGCGAGCAGCCGGTCTCGCGACAGGCGTCGAGCACCTCGGGGTCGGGCTCGGCGGAGGCGACCACGCAGGCCGCTCCGGCCTTGGCCGAGGAGGCGAGATAGGCGTTGCCGTCGACCTTCTCGCCGGCGAAGGCGACGAACACGGAGCCGTCGGCGACGAGCCTCGAGTCGATCACGACGTCGCCGGCGACCTCGCGCGGGCCCTCGAAGAGGAGCTCGGCGCCGGTGGCGGCGGCCATGTCCTGAGCACTGATGCGAATCATCGAATCCTCCTAATAGGACGCGGGCGCAACACTAAGAATGGTAACGGACTGCTCCATGACGTCGTGGAAGACGTTGGCGGCCGATACCGCAGCCAGGTACGGGATGCCGTTCAGGCCCACGTAGACGAGCACGTCGGGGTCGTCGGCGTTGGCGAAACCGCACAGGGACGCCACAAAGCTGCCCTCCTTGTAGCCGCCGTTCTCGTCGGCCTGCTCGCCGGTGCCGGTCTTGCCCGCGATGTCGTAGCCCTCAATCTGGCCCTTGACGCCGGAGCCCTCGGTCATGACGGAGCGCATCATCTCGGTCTCCTCGTCGGCCGTGGCCTCGGAGATGATCCTCTCCCCGCTCGGCCACTCGACCTCTTCGCCGTTCTTGGAGAGAAGGAAATGCGGCGTGTTGGGGATGCCGTCGTTGGCGACGGCCCCGTAGGCGCGCACGATCTGCACGAGCGGGATGGCGAGCGACTGGCCGAACGCCATCGAGCCCGCCGAGGCGCCCGTGTACTCGTTGAGCGAGCGGACGATGCCGGCCGCCTCGCCGGGGAAGTCGATGCCGGTCTTCTGGCCGATGCCGAACTTCTCGACGCCGGCGGCGAACTTCTCGGCGCCGATGATGCTCTGCGCATAGTAGGCCATGGCCACGTTGGAGGACTGGGCGAGGGCATACTCGACGCTCATGTCCATGGCGTAGTCGCGGCCGTCGTCGTCGGTGACGTAATCGTCGCCGACGAGGATCTCGGCCGGGATGTTGATGGTCGTGTCCTTGGAAAGAAGCCCGTCCTCGATGCCGATGGAGGTGGTGATCACCTTGAAGACGGAGCCCGGCTCGTAGGAATCGGTCACGAGCTTGAGGTTGAGCGACGAGGCGTCGGTGATGTTGGAGAAGTCGGGCAGGGGCGTCGAGCAGGTCGCGTAGATCTCGCCGGTCTTGGGGTTGGTGACCATGACGGAGCCGGAGTCGGCGTCGTAGGTCTTCGCGCCCTCGGAGATGATCTGCTCGCACTCGTACTGCAGGTCGATGTCGATGGAGATGACGATGTCCGTGCCGTTCTTGGCCTCGGTCGTCTCCGAGACGCCGCCCGCGATGGGCCCGCCCGAGACGCTCGACTCGTAGACGCGCTGGCCGTCGGTGCCGCGCAGGATGCTGTCGTAGTAGTACTCGATGCCCGAGAGCGCCGTGCCCTCGGAGTTCACGTAGCCGAGGACCTGCGCGCCCGTCGTGCCGTAGGGGTAGACGCGCTTGGTGTCGGTCTCGTAGTAGATGCCCGTGAGCTTCTTCTCGTCGAGCTTGTCCTGGATCTCGTCGGCCTGGGACACGTCGATGCGGCGCGAGAGATAGGCGTAACGCGTGTTCGCGCGGGTCAGCGCCTCTTTATAGGTGTCCTTCTCGCCGCCGAGGACCTCGACCAGGATGTCGGCCACGGCGTCGGCCGCGCCCTCGGTGCCCCGGCTGTCGGTGTAGGAGACGACCGTGGGGTCGCAGATCACGTCCTTGCAGTCGACGCTGATGGCGAGCACGTTGCCGTTGCGGTCGTAGATGGTGCCGCGCTTGGCGTTGACGGTGACTACGTTGGTGCGGCGCGCCTCCGCGCGCTGCGAGAGCCAAGAGCCGTCGATGATCTGGATCCACACGAGCCGGGCCGCGACGAGGCAGAACAGCACGGCGCCGATCATGAGCAGCAAGCGGATGTTCCGCTCGCCGCCGGGGCCGTCGTCGTTCGAGCGCCTGCGCCCATAACGAGAGCGGGAGGCCACATCATAGGAGGCCTCCGCCCGTCGCGCTCCCCTGTCGGGGCTATGGAAATCGTCTCTTCTCACGCCGAAGAAGTCTACGCCACGTCGGCTGCCGCGGAGACCTCGGAGACGAGCTGCGCAGCATCACCATTAGCCTGCAGGGCGGCCGTGGCGAAGGCGTAGGGGTCGAGCAGCTGCTCGGCCTCGATCGCGCCGGCGGCGTCGGAAACGGCGGCGACGGCGCTCTGGGAGTCGGCCTCGGCCTGGGCGCGGGCGGCCTCGCTCGCCTCGGCGGCCTGCTGCTCGGCGGCCTCCTGCTCGGCGGCCTCGCCGACCGAGACGCTGACGGCGTCGTTGGAGAGCACCATGCCGTAGTTCTGCGTGGCGATGCGGGCGATGCGGGAGTTGCTGGAAAGAACGGCGCGCTCGATCTTGAGGTCGTCGTTCAGGTTCTTGGCGTCGCTCACCTGGGAGCGCAGCGAGGAGTTCTCGGTGAGGGCCGCGACGGTGGCGGAGCTCACGCAGACGCGGACGAAGCCGAGCGCGATGAACACGGCGGCGACGATAAGGGCACGGGCGACCTTGTGGATGAACTCGGTCGAGACGCCGCGACGGACGCGGGCGTCGAGCCCGCCGCCGGTGAGGACCTCGAGGGACGGGCGCTCCGCCTCCTGCTCGAAGGCGCGCCCCGCATCCGCATAGTCCATATAAAGAGCCTCGGAGCCCTGATACCTCATTGTCGTCCCTCTAGCCTGTGAAAAGCGGCCGTGGCCGCTGCGCATCCGGTACATGGCAGGAACGCCGGCCCGTCGAGGGAGCCGAAAGCGGCCCCTCAACCATGGATTGAGCGTTCCTTACGTGTTTAAGTGGTGGCGAATAGTGCGTTGGTGGTTTGTTGGTAGTGCGTTTGAGCTGCGTTTTTGGTTCGGTAGTGCTTCGTTTGTGGTATGCATACGGCCTTGAGGGCCGGGTGCGCCGGGCTTTGCCCCTAGGCGGTGGCGTCGAGCTTTATCGCCACGCGCGTGAGGGCGCTTCGCGACCGAGGGTTGGCCGCTACCTCGTCGCTCGTCGCGACGAGGGGCTTGCGGGTCTTGACCTTGAGTATCGGCACGTTTCCGCAAACACAGACGGGCAGGTCGGGCGGGCAGGTGCAGCCGCGCGACAGCTCGGAGAACACATGCTTGACGATGCGGTCCTCGAGCGAGTGGTAGGCGATGACGCAGATCCGGCCGCCGGGGTTGGCCCAGCGGACGGCCGCGCGAAGGCCGCGGTCGAGGACGTCGAGCTCATGGTTGACCTCAATGCGCAGGGCCTGGAAGGTCTTGCGCGCCGGGTGACCGCCGCTGCGGCGGGCCGCCGCGGGAATCCCCTGCTTGATCACCTCCACGAGCTGCAGGGTGGTCTCGATGGGGGCCTTGGCCCTCTCCTCCACCACCTTGCGGGCGATGCGCGACGCGTACTTCTCGTCGCCGTAGACGCGAAGGATTCGGGTGAGGTCGGCTTCGTTGTAGGTGTTTATGACCTCTTGTGCGGTTAGGGTGTTGTTCCCCGAATCCATCCGCATATCCAGCGGGGCGTCCTCGTGGTACGAGAAGCCCCTTTCGGGAATATCGAGTTGCGGGCTGCTTACGCCCAGGTCGAAGAGGAAGCAGTCGACGCCGGGAACCTCTGCCTCGACCAGGAGCCGGTCGAGATCGCCGAAGTTGCCCTTCAGGAACTTGTGCTCCGCCTCCGGGACCTCGCGCGAGAAGCGCTCGGCGGCCGCGGCGAGGGCCATGTCGTCCTGGTCGATGCCGATGGAAAGGCCTTCCGGCGCGATCCGGCGGGCAAGCTCCACGGAGTGTCCGGCCCCGCCCAGGGTGCAGTCGCAGACCACCTCGCCGGGCTTGGGGTCGAGCTCGCGGAGAACCTCTTCGAGCATCACGGGTACGTGCTGATATCCAGTTGTCAAAATCCCCACCCCCTTAGCCGAAGAGAAGCTCTTCGAGCTCGTCGTCGATAGCCTGCTGCTGCTCGTTCCACTTCTCGGTGTTCCACACCTCGAAGTGGTCGTCCGCGCCGATGACCGTGACGTCGCCGGTGAGGCCGTACTTCTCGCGGGTGCCGGGCTTGCTCGCGTCGAGCTTGCCCAATGCCACGCGGCCGGCCGAGTCGATGTCCACCGAGACGGCGCGGGACGTGAGGCTGCGGCGAAGAAGCACGTCCTTGCGGTTGCGGTTGTCGAAGCCCTCCCCCTCTTTGTTGAAGAGGGAGTCGATCCAGGCCTCGAAACCCGCGGGGGTGTAGCCCTCCACGCTCTCCTTCATCGGCACAAGGTATATGGTCTTGGAGTCGCCCTCGCACATCTCCTTGCGGAACGTGGCGGGCAGGGTGACGCGCGCCTTCGAATCCACCGACATAGGGAAAGACCCGACGAGCATGTCACCCTCCTCTCAGACATAGGACCATGAGCCCCCGAGCGGAGCGTGTGAACACTATAGGGCAAATGGGACACTTGCCCACACCAAAAAACACTACTCAACACAAAGTAGTTTTCCGCGAGGTCGCGCAAGTGAGAAGACGCTGGGCGACACGCGTCTTGGGCCCAATATCTTGGGTTGCGAACAGCCGTTTCCACCATTCGGGGCGAAACATGCGGCAATAATTGTGAAGAAGTCATGAATCCGCAGGTAAACGGGGTGATGACTGAGGCTTACTTGAGCGTTTCCGCAGCTCCGACGGGGTGTTTTAAGTGGTGTGGTAAGGTGTCTGGAGCCGTGGGGCCAGGTGTTTGAGCCCAACATGTTGGGGTGATCTCGGCGGTGTTACGCGGTGTGGGGCGCCGTCCCAGGCGGCAGTGTGGCTCGGAGTCGGATGCGCGTGGGGCGCTGTCCCAGGCGTCGGTGTGGCGCGGTGTGGGACGGGCGTGGGGCGCGGTGTGGGACGGGCGTGGGGCGACGTGGGGCACCGCGCAGGACGTCTGCCCCGCAGAGCGAAATCCCGGAGTCACGGAGCGCCCGACGGAGGCGACGCGTAAAAATCGCGCCCATTGGGTTCGGCACGGTCCCAATGGGCGCGTCTTCTCCGCAAGAAGCCCTCTTGCTGCCCCAATGGGCAACTAATTTCCGCAAGAGGCGCCAAGAAGTCCCAACGGGCGCGTTATTTCCGCGCGGCACCCGCGTCCCAAGCGCTACCGCCCCCCGTGGGTCCAGCACGGCGAAACGGCTCCGAAGCCCGGGACACGGAAGCGGCACGAAGGTCCTCTTGCCAGCACAACGCTGAAGCCCTGGAAACGCGCCGCGCAGTAACGAGCAGCCGCGAAGAGCCCCTTAAACAACGGCGCGCAGCAACGGTCCCGGCCCATCCGCCCTGGAATCGCGCCGCGCAGCAATGTCCCGTTGCTGCGCGGCGATGTTTCAGGGCGGATGGGCGCCGCTCGTTACTGCGCGACGAGGTTCCGGGGCGGATGGGCGGCTAAGGTTACTGCGCAGCGAGGTTCCGGGGCGGGAGGCCCCGGGCACGGTCAGCAAGAAGATCCAGGGCCGTCTGGGCGGAAAGCTACGTGCCGTCGCCGGCTTAGCGGCCACGCTCCGAAAGGCGTGCCCGCGGATGCGCCGAGAGATACACGCGGCGGATATGCGAGCGGTCCAGGTGCGTGTACAGCTGGGTCGTCGAGATGTCCGCGTGGCCCAGGAGCTCCTGAACGACGCGCAGGTCGGCGCCGCCCTCGAGCAGATGGGTGGCGAAGCTGTGGCGCAAGGTGTGGGGATGCAGCCCCTCGATACCCGCCATGCGGCCGTACTTCTCGACGATGGCGTGGACGGATTGGCGCGTTATGCGACCGCCGCGGACATTGAGGAAGACGGCGGCGTTGGGCTTCTTGCCGACAAGTGCGCCCCTCCCCTGCTCCAAATACTCCGCGAGGGCGCGTGCAGCGGTGCCGAGGATGGGGACGACGCGCTCCTTGGACCCCTTGCCGAAGACGCGCAGCAGTTCCTCGTCAAGCGCCGCGTCGCGCACGTCGAGGCCGCAAAGCTCGCTCGCGCGCAGGCCGCAGCCGTAGAGGACCTCGATTATGGCATGGTCACGCAGCCCGGCGGCAGTCGCGGGAAACGGCTGGTCGAGCAGGCGCGCGGCCTCCTCCCGCGAGATCACGTCGGGCAGGCGCGAGGGCTTGGCCGGCAGCGGCAGGTCGGCGGTGGGGCAGGTCGGCGCGATCCCCTCGCGGAACATGAAGCGATGGAAGCCCTTGACGGCCGAGACGCCTCGCTCGACGGACGACGCGGCCAGGCCCAGGTCGCAAAGCGCCCCCACGTAGCTCTCTACGAGGGGGCGCTCCACCTCGCCCGGCTCCGTCGCTCCGGAGCCGGCGAGGTAATCGATGTAGCGGTCGAGGTCCCGGCCATAAGCCTCGAGGGTGTTGGCGGAACTCGCGCGCTCGACGCGGAGGTAGTCGAGGTACTCCTCTTTGGCGGCGACGAGATCCATGGGCATCCTTTGCATAAATCGCAGGCCGGACCGGCCGGACGTGCCGGCCAGCGAATGCCCCTCAGTTTAGCCGATGCCTACTCGGCGGCCTCGACCTCGTGGCGGTCGCAGCCCTCGTGGTGGGCGATGGCGGCGCGCACGAACTCGCGGAAGAGCGGCGCCGGGGTGGTCGGGCGGCTCTTGAACTCGGGGTGGGCCTGGGAGGCGACGAACCAGGGGTGGACGTCCTCGGAAAGCTCGATCATCTCGACGAGGCGCTCGTCCGGCGAGAGGCCCGAGATCTTGAGACCGGCCTCGGTGAGCTGCTCGCGGTAGGCGTTGTTGACCTCGAAGCGGTGGCGGTGACGCTCGTAGACGAGGCTCTCGCCGTAGGCCTCCTCGGCCAGGGTGCCCGGCTGGACCTTGCAGGGGTAGGCGCCCAGGCGCATGGTGCCGCCCTTGTCGGTGATGTCCTCCTGGTCGGGCATGATGTCGATGACGGGGTAGGTGCACTCAGGCTCGAACTCGGCGGACGTCGCGCCCTCGAGGCCGCAGACGTTACGGGCGAACTCGCAGACCGCGACCTGCAGGCCGAGGCAGACGCCCAGGTACGGAACCTTGAGGGTGCGGGCGCGGTGGGCGGCGCAGATCTTGCCCTCGATGCCGCGCAGGCCGAAGCCGCCGGGGACGAGGATGCCGTCGGAGTCACCGAGGACCTCCTCGACGTTGGCCTCGGAGAGCTCCTCGCCGTCGACGAGCTCGATGTTCACGTGGCGGCCGAAGGCGACGCCGGAGTGGTGAAGCGCCTCGATGATGGAGAGATAGGCGTCCGGCAGCTGGGTGTACTTGCCCACGACGGAGATCTTGGTGACGTCGTCCTTCTTGTTCGCGGCGTGCATGGCGTTGGTGAACTTGTACCACTCGCTCATGTCGCTCGTGCGCGGGTCGAGGCCGAGGCGCTCACAGACCTTGGTGTCGAAGCCCTGCTCGGCGAGATGCGCCGGGACGTCGTAGATGGAGGCGCAGTCGGAGTTCTCGAAGACGCAGGAGGGGTCGACGTCGCAGAAGCTCGCGATCTTGGCGCGGATGTCCGCGTCGACCTCGTGGTCGGAACGGCAGACGATGAAGTCGGGCTGCAGGCCCATGGAGCGCAGCTCGCGCACGGAGTGCTGGGTCGGCTTGGTCTTGACCTCGTGGGCGGCGGCGATGTAAGGCACGAGGCTCACGTGGATGAGCACGCAGTCGGCGAGGCCCTTGTCCTTGCGGAACTGGCGGATGGCCTCGACGAAGGCCTGGCCCTCGATGTCGCCGATGGTGCCTCCGAGCTCGGTGATGACGACGTCGGCGCCGGTCTGCTCCTCGATGCGGAAGAAGCGCTTCTTGATCTCGTTGGTCACGTGCGGGATGACCTGCACGGTGCCGCCGAGGAACTCACCCTTGCGCTCCTTGGCAATAAGCCCCTGGTAAATGGCACCGGTGGTGAAGTTGGAGCTGCGCGTGAGGTTCTCGTCGATGAAACGCTCGTAGTGGCCGAGGTCGAGGTCGGTCTCCTTGCCGTCCTCGGTGACGAAGACCTCGCCGTGCTGGAACGGGCTCATGGTGCCGGGGTCGACGTTGAGGTAGGGATCGGCCTTCTGCATCATCACCTTGTAGCCGCGGGCCTTGAGCAGGCGTCCGAGAGACGCGGCCGTGATGCCCTTGCCGAGGGACGAGACGACGCCGCCGGTAACAAAAATGTGCTTTGTCATGAAGGGGTTCCTTCCCGTAGTGAGTCTGTGCGCTTCTTTCTACGGGGTTTCATTCTACGCCCACACCCCGCCGCCCGCGAGTGCGAATCCGCGCGCTCACCGAGTCGTAACAACTCCTGGTTACGCGACAGGTGTCGCCCTCCGGTGACTAGCGGTACGCCTCAAGAGTAGGCATGCTCGTCACCTCGAGGTCGCCCTGGACCCCCGCGGGAACGACGACGTCGTAGGTGACCTCGACGCTCTGCCCGGGGTAAACCGGGAAGCTCGGGCGAGCCACGTTAAAGTCGCCGCTCACATCGGCGGTATAGAGGACCTGCAGCCCCTTGTATTCGGCCGTCGAGAACTGCGCCCCGTTGCTGGCAGCGACGCCCTCAATCGTGCAGCCCGCCGGGGCATACAGGTAGACGAAGGGCTCGTAGTAGCCCGGTTCGGCCAGGTTACCGATGATGTAGGTCCCACCTGTAGCGAACTCCTCCGCGGTCAAGAAATTCGATACCGTGGTGCGCACGTGGTAGGTGCGCGAGCCGTCGGCAGCGGTGTCGACGCCCTCAACCTCGGTGTCCATGCCGAACCACCAGCCGATCTTCGACCCGAACCAGATGTTGGCGAAGACCCCGAGGGTAGGTTTTTTCTGGGTCGCGGCATCGAGAGCCCCCGTCACGCCGAGCGACTCCATGATTCCCTGCTCAGCCTCGTCGGACATCCACACCATGAACTCGCGGTCCTCGCCGCTCTTCGTGAGGACGCTCACGAGCTTGACAAGGGTGTCCGTGGTCAGGTTGTTGTTGACCTCTTCCGAAGAGCGCCGCGCCGTCTCGGAGAAAAGCGCGTCGGTCGTGTAGGCGCCGACGTTGTAGTCGACGGTCGCCTCGTCGGATAAGTACTTCCAGTAGATGTCGTGCTCCAACACCTTAGTCGCGTTCGTTCCGTCAACCCAGGTGCCGTCCGAGAGCGTGACGCCCGTGCCCAAGGACGCGAGCAGACTCTGCACGACGCTCGGCGTCAACGACACGACGCCGTCCACATGGACGCCGTTTCTCTCCTCATAGGACGCTGCCCAAATGCTGCCCACGCGCTCGAAGTCCGGGTTGAAGCCGCAATCCCAGGTGTAGCGCGTATATCCATAAAAGAGCGTACGTTCCTCGTCGGTAACGGCCACCGAGACGGGCGTGTCCTCATTCAGGACGTTATAGACGGTCTCGAAACTGCCGAACGAGACCTGGCCGTCACTGATGGTCAGCGTGCCCACAGAGCCAGGGAAGCCGCCGGAGGCGCGCAGCTCGGCAGAGTTCTGCGCAACCAGAAGATAAGTGCGGTCGCCCTCGGCACCGAGGAGGCGGCCCGCGACGGGAGCCACCTCAGCGGCCGCCTGGAACAGGTCGTTGATATCGGAGAGCTTCTCATTGGCGGAGGAGACGGCCGACCGCAGCTGCTCGACGTGCATCTGGGGCAGCGCCTCAACCACGTCGGCGCAGCGCTGCATGACGGGCGCGGTCTCTTGGACGGTGGCAAGAAGCCCCGTGAGCGCCTGCACGTCGATCGTCTTGTCGACGATAAGGGACTCGACGGGATGCTCCTGCAGCGCATCCGTCAGGGGGACGAGCGCGTTGGCCGACACGTCGGAGAGAGCCGACACCAAAGCCCGCACGCCCACGACGTCGTCGCCCACGGCCGGCAAGACGGCGGCGAGGCCCCAGAGAGGCGAGTCGAGCTCCTGTTCCAGCTCATCGGCAGTCGACGACAGCTCGCGCGCGGACGCCGCTGCCGAGGCGAAGTCGTGATCCGAGACGGCCGACTGGACCGCTGAGAGCTGCGAGAGCGCCGCAGACGCTCGGGACTTCACGCCGTTTGCGGACTCGAAGGCCGCGATGCCGAGCCCCATGCACGCGACAACGAGGACGGCAGCCACGCACGCCGCGACCTTGAGCGCAAAGCGCCTCGTCGGCCGTCGATGGCGGTGTTTGGTCAGCCCGGACTCGTCCTGGTCGCCCTTAATCAGGAAATCGAGATCGAACTCGACGGGAGACTGCTCGGAAACCCCCTCGCCCCTCTTTTCCGTATCGTTCGGCGAGGATTCGTCCATAGGCCGCCGCTGCGGCTCTTTCTCGGGCGAGTTCAGATGACTGGACATGGGGCTCCTAACCTATCGGGTTGCTGATCGCCGATTATACCCGCCCTTCCGCAGGCGGGACCTGTACCGGGGGGCGCAGCGCCGACTGGCTCGCCGCACAAAGAAAGGGCGGGAACCCGAAGGTCCCCGTCCCTAAGCAAGAAGTCTGTTCGACGATCTTTCCTACTACACCCAGAAGAGCATGGAGTTGTAGCTCGGGACCGGCCAGTAGTCCTCGGCGACGACGGTCTCCATCTCGTCCACGGCGGCACGCAGGGTGTCCATGGCCGGGATGACGACGTCGCGGTAGGCCTCGCACTCGGCCTGCGGGTCCTCGACCTCGCGGGCGTCGGCGTTCTTGGCCTCGAGGTCGGCGACGGCGGTGTAGATGGCGTCGATGCCGCTGGTGGTGGTGACGACGAGCTCCTTCTCGGCCTTGGCCTCGATGCCCAGCTCGGCCTTGGTGGCCACGGAGGCGGCAAGGCTGCTGCTGTACTCGGAGATGGCCGGGATGTAGAGACGCTTGACCATGTCGACCATGGTGTTGGCCTCGATGTTCAGGAGCTTGGCGTACTGCTCGGCCTTGGAGACGTAGCGGGCGTGGACCTCGGCCTCGTTGAGGACGCCGTACTTGTCGAAGAAGGCGATGTTCTCCTCCTTGACCATCTGCGGCAGAGCGTCGACGGTGGTCTTGAAGTTGGGCAGGCCGCGCTTCTCGGCCTCGGCCTCCCACTCCTCGGAGTAGCCGTTGCCCTCGAAGATGATGCGGTGGTGCTCCTTGAGGGTGGCCTTGACCCACTCGAGGGCGGCGGCGGTGAACTCATCGCCCTCCTTGCCCTCCATGGCGGTGGCGAACTCGTCGCAGACCTCGGCCACAGCAGTGTTCAGGACGACGTTGGGGTCGGAGAGGTTCTGCTGGGAGCCGCACATACGGAACTCGAACTTGTTGCCGGTGAAGGCGAACGGAGAGGTGCGGTTGCGGTCCGTGGTGTCCTGGAGCAGATCCGGGAGCATCGGGACGCCGAGGTCCATGCGGGTCTTGCCGTGGGACTCGACGGCCTCGTCGTTGATGAGGCCCTCGACGACAGCGTCGAGCTCGTCGCCCAGGAAGACGGAGACGATGGCCGGGGGCGCCTCGTTGGCGCCGAGACGGTGGTCGTTGCCGGCGGAGGCGACGGAGACGCGCATGAGGTCGGCGTGGCGGTCGACGGCGGCGATCAGGCCGGAGAGGAAGACGAGGAACTGGAGGTTCTCGCCGGGGTTGGAGCCGGGCTCGAGGAGGTTCTTGCCATCGGCGCAGACGGACCAGTTGTTGTGCTTACCGGAGCCGTTGACGTAGTCGAAGGGCTTCTCGTGCTGCAGGCAGGCAAGGCCGTGGTGGGTCGCGAGGAGCTTCAGCTTCTCCATGGCGAGCAGGTTGTCGTCGATGGCGAGGGAGCCCTGCTCGAAGATCGGGGCGAGCTCGTGCTGGGCCGGGGCGACCTCGTTGTGCTTGGTCTTGGCGGGGACGCCGAGCTTCCAGAGCTCGTCGTCGACCTCCTTCATGAAGGCGTTGACGGTCGGGCGGATGGCGCCGAAGTAGTGCTCCTCGAGCTCCTGGCCCTTAGCGGGGGCGCAGCCGAAGAGGGTGCGGCCGGTGAGGACGAGGTCGGGGCGCTTCTGGAAGTCCTCCTCCTTGATGAGGAAGTACTCCTGCTCGGGGCCGACGGTGGTGATGACGCTGGTCACGTCCTTGCCGAAGAGCTTGAGGACGCGCTTGGCCTGGGTGGCCAGGGCGACCTGGGAGCGCAGCAGCGGGGTCTTCTTGTCGAGCGCCTCGCCGGTGTAGGAGATGAAGGCGGTCGGGATGCAGAGGACCTCGTCCTTGATGAAGGCCGGGGAGGTCGGGTCCCAAGCGGTGTAGCCGCGGGCCTCGAAGGTGGCGCGCAGGCCGCCGGAGGGGAAGCTCGAGGCGTCGGGCTCGCCCTGGACGAGCTCCTTGCCGGAGAAGGACATCAGCACGGAGCCGTCGTCCTTCGGGGTGATGAAGGAGTCGTGCTTCTCGGAGGTGATGCCGGTGAGCGGCTGGAACCAGTGCGCGAAGTGGGTCGCGCCCTTCTCGAGAGCCCAGTCCTTCATCGCGTGGGCGACCTCGTTGGCGATGTCGAGGTCGAGGGCCTTGCCCTCCTTGATGACCTTGGTGAGCTCCTTGTACGTCGGCTTGGGGAGTCGCTCCTGCATGACCGCGTCGGTGAACAGCAGGCTGCCGTACTCCTCGGTGACCTTATCCTTGCCCATGTGCGCCTCTTTCCTTCTTGGTTGGTTGGCGTGCTGGCTTACGTTTGACAACTCTAGTTGCCCATTGTTGCACGGGAGTTAACTCGAGGTATCCCGCAGCGTCTCGTTGTGGAGCTGTTTTGTAACCGACGCGCGTCTGTTTTGCGGCACGGGGACCGCGACCGGCGCCGTCGGACCCGGGAGGCGGGCGTCGTGCGCGGGCCGGGGGCGGTTCAGGGGCTTTTCAAGTTGTCTTCTTGTTGAGAAGCGCCGAGGCGGGCGCGCTCGCGGGCGCGCGTGCCTATACTTGGGAGCCAATGGCCGTTTGGCCAGCAGTCTTCAACATATATAGAAGGACAGGAACTTATGGCACGTCACTTCAAGGACGACTCCGCGCAGCGCGCCTACGCCAGCCAGGCGCGTCGCAGCGAAGAGGATTACCGCCAGGCCGCGGGGCAGCAGCGCAGGCAGGCGCAGAGCCATCCGCGCCAGGATGCGGCCTACGCCCCGGCCCCTTACGGCGCGGGCCAGCCGGCCCAGGCGCCGCGCCGCCGCAAGAAGCGCGGGCCTCTTCCCATCATCATCGCGGCCGTCCTGCTCGTGGCGGCGGGTGTCGGCGTCTATCTCGTGGCCAACCCGCCCATCTACTCCGTGACCGTGAACGGCGCCGAGCAGACCGTGAACACGGGCACGACCGTCGAGCAGTGCATCGAGAAGGGCTTCGCCGCGCCCAACGCCGGCAACCTCATTGCCGTGGACGGCTCGGTCGCGCAGCAGGGCGGCGGCACCGCGTACACGGCCACCGTCAACGGCAACGCGGTCGACGGGTCCTACGCCGTCAAGAAGGGCGACAACGTTCAGATCTCCGACGGCACCGACGTCGACGAGGAGTACACCGAGACCACCGAGGCCGTGGCGCACGGCACCTCCGGCACCGACTACTCCACCCTCAGCAGCTACTACGGCGGTTCCATCCACGTCTACTCCTCCGGCGAGGACGGCGAGAAGGTCGTGAAGACCGGCAAGGTGTCCGGCAAGACCGTCGAGGAGGTCACCAAGGCTCCGGTGGACGCCGGCTACAGCGCCTACGTGGCCAACGTCGGCGACGAGAAGGTCATCGCGCTCACCTTCGACGACGGCCCCTGGCCCACCACCACCTCCGAGATCCTCGACATCCTCAAGGAGAACGGCGCGCACGCGACCTTCTTCCAGATCGGCAACCAGATCGCCAACATGCCCGACATCGAGAAGCGCATCGTTGAGGAGGGCAACCAGGTCGGCACCCACACCTGGGACCACGCGAGCGGCTCGGGCCAGGGCGTGAACCTCACCTACATGTCGGCCGAGGAGCAGCGCGAGGAGATCACCAAGGGCTTCAACGCCATCGAGGAGACCCTGGGCACGAGCGTCACGCACATCATGCGCGCGCCCGGCGGCAACTACTACGGGTCGCTCATCGACAACCTCAAGGACCTCGTCGTGGCCGAGATCGGCTGGGACCTCGACACCGAGGACTGGAGCCGTCCCGGCGCGTCGGCCATCGAGCAGGTCATCCTCTCGGTCAAGCCGGGCCAGGTCATCCTCATGCACGACGGCGGCGGCGACCGCTCGCAGACCGTCGAGGCGCTGAGAAGCGCCCTGCCGCAGCTCATCGCGCAGGGCTACAAGTGCGTGACCATCGACGAGCTCATGGCCTACGGCAAGTAGCGCGCGCAGGCACGCCGAACGCAGAGGGGCGCCGGGGACCACATCCTCGGCGCCCCTTTCTGTTTGGGGCGGGTTAGGCGTTCTCGGATTCAGCGGCTTGCTGTTCCTTGAGCTGCTGACGTATGCGGTGCGCGCGCCAGCCGAAGACGCCGGCCAGCGCCACGAGCGCGGCGCTTCCGCCCCACACCCCCATCTGCCAGGGCGCGATGCCGTAGGTGACCTTAGACCCAGGCGCCATGCCCTGCATGGCGTTGGAGTTGGCCACGGTGTAAAGCAGGCGGTGCGACGACTCGCGCAGCTGGGAGGCGACCGTCGCGGTGTTCTTGCCGGCGATGTCGCCCGTCATCGCCGCGTAGGTCAGCTCGAGGTCGGTGCCGCCCGCGAGCGCCGCGTTCTTGTCCATGAAGCCGTAGAGGTTGAAGTCGGTGATCACGCAACCCTTGAAACCCCATTCGTCGCGCAGCACGCCGGTGCACAGGGAGCGGCGCCCGCCGGCCCACTCGGTGCCCACGTAGTTGAACGAGCTCATCAAGGCCGTGCAGGCGTTCATCTCACGTGTGCTCACCGTGCCCTGGTCGTCAGAGATGTACTTGATCTCGCAGCGAGCCTCCTTGACGGGAATCTCGAACTGCCGCAGGTAGATCTCGCGTGCCGCCTGCTCGGTCGCCCACGTGGCAACGTGCTGCACGCGGTAGGACTCCTGGTCGTTCAGCGCGAAGTGCTTGACCATCGCGTAGCAGCCGTTGGTCGCGGCGCCCGACACGACGGCCGAGCAGATCCTTCCTCCGAGCAACGGGTCCTCGGAGAAGTACTCGAAGTTGCGGCCGGCGAACGGGCTGCGGTGCGTGTTGCACGCCGGGGCGTACCAGCCGTTGTAGCCGGACGCGAGGGCTTCTTGGCCCACCATCTCGCCCATCTGGCGCATGAGGTCCACGTTCCAGGTCTGCGCCATGACGAACTCGGAACAGTACGAGCAGTTGCCGGTCGGACCGGTGAGCGACGTGAACCCGGCGGGGCCGTCAGGCTCGGCAGTCTCGGGCTTGCCGATGGACTCCACGGCGGCCGTGTTATAGGCGCAGTCGTTGAGCATGCCCACCATGTCGTCGATGGTCATCTGGTCAAGAAGGGTGTCCCACAGCTCGTCGTCGTACTCAAGGCCGCGCAGGTCGATGAGCTGCAGACCGTTGTCCGCGCCCGTGGTCGGCATACTCGCCGAGGCGTCCTCGTGGTCCTTGTAGCTGTACTCCACGAACTCGACGCCGCAGTCGGCCGCGTCCTTATCGGCTGCCGCCTTGGGCCAGGTTCCCTTGAAGTCGGCGCGGGAGAGAAGCTCGCCCTTGCAGTTCTTCTCCATGTACTCGGTGAGGTCGGCGAACTGGTTCTGGAGCTTCGCGCCGCTGACCTCGTCGGTCACGTACTCCTGGGCGGCAAGGGTCACGGTCTTCTCCCCCACCACGGTGTGTGAGTCGCTGCGCAGGCTCACGACGTAGTCGCCCGCGTCGAGCACGTAATAGCCCTTAGAGGAGTCCCACGACGCCATCTGACGCACAGGGAACTCGAGTTCCACCGACTCGGAGGCGCCGGCCGCGAGCTCGGAGGTCTTAGCGAAGGCAGCGAGGACCACGGCGGGCTTCTCGACACCGCCGACGGTGTAAGGCGCGGAATAGTAGACCTCGACGACATCCTTGCCCGCGCGATCGCCGGTGTTGCTCACCGTCACGCCGACCTTGACCACGTCGCCCGACACCTCGACCGAGTCGAGCACCTGCGAGAACGTCGTGTACGAAAGGCCGTAGCCGAAGGGGAAGACGACCGCCGAGCCGTAGTCGAAGCCCGCATAGTTGCCCGCCTTGGCCTCGACGTCCGCCGTCTCGTAGTAGCGGTAGCCCATGTAAACGCCTTCTTTGTACTCGACGAAATACGCGGTGCCGTCCGAGACGATGGTGTTGTAGTTCTTTGTGTAGTAGTCCGAGACATCGGTGTAGCGCTTGCCGCCGAAGTTGCCGAAGGTCGGGTCGGCGGTGAAGTCAGCCGCCCAGATGTCGGTCGTGCGGCCGGAGGGGTTGTACTCGCCGGTGAGGAGCTTGCCCACGCCGTTGGCGCCCGTCGCGCCGAGCGAACCGATGCAGAGAATGGCGTCGGCAGCGCAGTCGCCCTCCATGAGCGGGCCCGCCTCGATGGGGGTCGACGCGTTGATGAGCACGACGACGTGGTCGCAGTTGGCCTTGGCGGCCTCGAGCACGGACTTCTCCTCGACGGTAAGCTCGAGCTCGTGCTGGCCCTCGACGTAGTTGGCCGTCTCGTCGTTGGCGGTGAAGGTCTGAGAGACGCCGGACCTCAAGTCGCCGAGAAGATCGCGAGAAAGGTCGCCGCCCTCGCCTCCGCCGCGCCCGATGACGACCACGCCGACCGTGCCGGCAAGGGAAGCCGCGGCGTCGGACGGGTAGGCCGACCAGGGGATCTCGCCGATGTAGTAGCAGGCCGTGGAGGGGTTGTCCATAGTGATGTCGGCCTTGGGGTAGTCGGCGTAGGCGCCGGCGATGAACTCGTAGACCGACTCGTTGATGGAAAGGCCCGCGGCGGCGAGCCCGTCGTGGAGATTCACGCACGCGGAGGCATCGACGGTGCCGGAACCCGCGCCGCCGTAGATGGGGTCGGCGGCATAGCGGCCGAGCAGCGTGACCTCGGAGCCGGCCGTGAGCGGCAAGACGCCGCCGTCGTTCTTGAGAAGCACCGCACCCTCGCCCACGATCTGGCCCACGATCTCGTTGGCAGCGGCGGTGGCCTGCGTGCGCCCGCGGTACTGGGCGTCGTAGTAATTCGTGTCCCAGCTCTCGGAGCCGGCGACGACCTCGACCGTGGAGGGACGACCGCCCAGGTAGTGATCGAGCAGAGAGCGGAACATGTCCGTGCCCACGTTAACCGCGGCGGTAACGCCCAAAAGGCCGGCAGACACGGCGGTGTTCGCGACGAACTTGCGGCGGGTTATGGGCTTTCTCGGCTTTGCGGCCGAAGGCGCGGCCGCAGCAGCATCGGATTTCTCGTCAGCCATGGGTGAGTCCTTTCTATGCGAGCGACCCTGAGTGAACAGGGCCCCGCGGGCCGCAAGGGAAGAGGAGGGCGACCCGCGGGGCTATGGAATGGGGTGGATGTTAGGCGTCGGCCTTGACCTCGCAGGTCTCCGGCTTGGTCAGCGGGGCGGCCTTGTAGGTCTTGACGCGCTCGTCGTCGATGACGCCGGACCAGTTGAGGCCGAAGCAGAAGTCATAGGTGTTGCCGTCCGCGTCGGTGTAGCAATCCATGTCGCGCGGGACGTCCTCGTACTGGGCCTCGACGGTATCCATGCTCGCCGGCATCTGGAACTGAAGCAGCGCTGTAGGCTCAACTTTACCGGCGAGAATGCTCGCATAGGTCGAGTCGGGGATGTTAAATCCGGAGCCCGAGGGGCCGGCGTCGCCTGCCCAACTCATAAGAATCACGTCCGCAGAGGGCTCGATCTCGGAGAAGACCATCGGGTGGTCGGCCTCGACAATCAGAATGAGCTTGGCGTCGGCGGGAAGCTTCTTCTTGGTGTCGACAACCAGGTCGAGGCTGCTCTCATTGGTTGCATGCGTGGAGTTGCCGTAGTAGCTGCGGTTCTCCATGGCCACACCCGATTCAGTCCCGTGCTCGGCCCAGGTCTTGCCATCTTCGGGGTCGCCGGCGATGGAGACCTTACGAACGTTGGAACCGTTAGCCGTGTAAGGACGATACTGCAGCGAGATGGGCAGGTACGTCGCCTTGCCGTCGACCTCATCACCGATTCCGTCGAAAGCGTCCTGCGGGTTCTTGACCTTGATTACCGCGTACTTGACGTCAGAGAGCTGCTCCGCCGTGGCACGAGTGATGTCGGACTCCTGGAACTGTGCCTCGGTCTCACCCTCGAGCGGGGCGCCGGAAGCCGCGCCGACTGTGTCGGTAACGACGTCAAAGACCTCCTTCGCCGCCTTCTCATCGAAGCAGCTGGCGATACTCGCCGGTGTGGTTCCCGTAAATCCGCTGCTCGACGGGGTGAACATCTGCGGGATATACACCTTAGGCTTGTTCCCAATGCCGTCCTTGGAAATAAGGCCGCCGGAATTCTTGAGCATGATGACGCACTTCTCGTTGCACTCCTCGGCAAACTTGCTCGCAGCCTCGTTGGTAAAGATTGCCTTAGCTGTAGCGGATGCGGAGAAGGGCTGGTCGAAGAGCTGTGTATTGACCATGAACTTAAAGATGCGACGCGCGGATTCGCGGACGCGGGTGAGAGCCTCGTCCTCGCCCATGTCCTTGATCATCTGCTCGTAAACGGGGACACCGACCTCGTCGGGCTCAAAGCCGCCGCCGTATTGGTCGACGCTCGCGTCGATCATCATGCGGTAACGCTCCTGCTCGGTCATGTTCTCGGTACCGCGGCCGGAGGTGATGATGCCCCAGTCCGTGGTGATCATGCCGTCCCAGCCAGCGTTTCGCAGGATCGAGATCTGCTTCTTGTTCAAGCCGCCGCCGACGCGCTCGCCGTACTCGGCATCCTCCGAGAACGGAATGCCGTAGTTGGGCATGACTGCCGCCATCTGCTCAGTCTTCGAGTCAAGCTTCAAGCCGCCGTCAAGGAACGGAACGAGATGTGCCTGGTAGTTGTCGCCCGGGAACACATCGTATTTGCCGGTGTCCTGATGGTCATTGCGGCCGCCCTCGATAGCGCCAGCTCCGACAAAGTGCTTAAGCATGACGCCGACGGAGTCCTTGCCCCAACCGAGGTCATCGGTCGCCTCGTCGTCTCCCCATGTAGACTGCAGGCCCCCGGCGAAGGCCTTGGTGAAGTCACGCGAAAGGGCGGGGTCCTCGGTCTCGGCGCCGTTCAAACGGGCCACCGTCGGATCAGTGTAGAGGTCGACCTGAGGGCCAAGCTCACAACGGACGCCGATAGAGCTCCAAGCACGGCCAATCCACATGCCCGCCTTACGCCAGAGATCCTTATCCATGGCCGGGGCAAGTCCGATGGTGGAAGGAATGCCGAGCGTAGCGTACGGATCAACAGAGCAGATATACGGAATGCCGTTGGGTCGCTTCTCGCACTTCTCCTGAATATTGTTGATCCAGCTAACCACAGAGGCGTAAGAGTCTCCGTCGCCGCCGAGACGGGATACGCCAGCGCAGGAACCTCCATCAAGGAGCGACGTATCGTTGGCGTCCGACTTGGCACCAGGGTTATCGGCCGTTCCCTGGACACCGCCGTGCCACATAAGCTCAATACACTCCTCGCCCGTGAGCTCGGCGGCCAACGCGGCGGCGCGGTCCTCGGCAGACTGGCGCCAATCCTCCCAGAGGTTGAGCTTGCCGTCGCCGTTCATGTCGCGGAAGGCGTAACCGTCGACCTGGATCATGCGCGCGGTGTCGGCGACGCCGATCTCCGCTCCCCCGTCCTCGTTCGTGTACTTCGTCCAGCCGTCGCGGATCTCCTCGGAGGCGTACTTGGCCTTAACGTCGGAGCCGTCGGGGTCGATCGGGTACTTATCGGCGGCCGGCGCGGCGAGGGGGTCGGAAGCCGAGCCGCTGCCGCCTGCGCTGCAGCCGGCGAGGCCCAGCAGGCCCGCGGAGAGCGCAGATCCGGCGACGAAACCTCGACGAGAGATGTTGCTCATGCTCATGGTGTTTCTCCGTTCAATACACGTGCTTCCCTAAGGGCGCCGCCTTGGTTAGGGGGGCGGTGTCCTTCTCATTCGTATAGTTTCTGGAACTGTGTTCAAAGACAGCAGACAATAAAGCCCTGCTCAGGCGGTCTTACACCGCGCGCCGTTAACCGTAGAAGTCGAACTGAATGGTGTCGAAGTCGGCGATCTTGAACGCATGGGCGTCGCCCTCGATGGTCGACTTGCTCGTCACGGTCAGGGTGACGTCGCCGGCGCTCTGCAGGTGCAGCGTGAGCTCGTCGGCAGTGCCCTCCCAGGTGCCGGTGTCGGTGAGAAGGTCTGCGTGTGCCTCGAGCGGCACGACCTCGCAGGTACCGTCGTCGGAGAGGTTGACGTCGAGCATCTGCTCAAAGCCGCCGGCGGTGCCGTAGACGGTCTGGCCGGTCATCTCCACCGAGCCGCGCCATTGGCCGGCGTAGAACGCGTTGGCGTCGAAGTCGGAGCTCGAACTGGAGGAGCTGGAGCTGGAGGAGCTGGAGCTGGTCGAGGTCGTGGTCGTGGCGGAGCCGGA
>CAVIBB010000019.1:0-25434 GCA_963640745.1 Paludibacteraceae bacterium | reverse complement strand
ATGCACGATTGAATTTGGAGTTGCTGAGTATCCGTAGCTATTTTGGCAGCGCTAACTGGGCAAATGCGCTTGGTTGAAGCTTGTCTACCAACCCATCTTAAAATCAATCGTACATTCTCGAGAGTTCCGTTACGGCACGCCCCTAAGAAGGCCCGAAATCAGTGAGAAAGCGAGACCTCGCGCGTGGCCACGCGGGAAAGAAGCGCCGGGGAGTGCGTGACGAGCACAAGACCCCACCCGTCACGGGCCTGCAGGTCCAGAAGCACGCGCCAGAGCTCGGCCTGCGTGACGGCATCGAGCATGGCAGTCGACTCGTCGGCCACGAGGTAGCGTGGCCGACACGCAAGGGCGCGGACCATGGCAAGACGCATGAGCTCGCCACCGGAAAGCTCGTGCGGCCGGCGGGCCAACCATTCAGAACGCACGCCGAGGGCCACTTGGAGTTCTGCGGATCCGCTCGGCATGCTCCGGCCCATCCGCAGGCGCGGATCGAAGGCCTGCTCGGGGTGTTGCCACAAAAGCTGGACCGGCGACGGCGTGCCGCGGAGCCCATCAACCGGCTCGAGCAGGGCGCCGTCCGCGAGGACCCGCCCCGACGTAGGAACAAGAAATCCGGAGAGCAGTCGGCACAGCGTCGTCTTGCCGCGGCCGGAAGGCGCCGTGAGGGCCACACGCTCGCCCGGCTCGACGCAAAGGTCAAGCCCACCATAGAGTTCCGCACCACCAGGGTAAGAAAACCTCAGGTCACAAGCTTGCAGACTCATGCTTCCGTCCCTTCATAAGCTGCGGCGGAAAAGTCGTGACCCGGCAAGGCATGCCACAGCGCCCTCGTAAAGGGATGACGCAAGAGCTCGGGCGAGACAAAGTTTTCGACACTCGTCTCCTCAACGACGGTGCCGTCATGGAAGATGGCCACGCGATCGGCCACGCGCAGGGCAAGCTCGATATCGTGCGTAATGAGCAGGACGCCGCCGCCCCCATTCGCAAAGGCGCGCAGGTCATCCAGCGCGTGGGCTGCGAGGTCCAAATCGAGTCCCGGCGTCGGCTCGTCCGCGATAATGAGCTGCGGCTCGTCCATAAGCGCGCACATAAGGAGCACGCGGCGAGCCATGCCGCCCGAAAGCTGATGAGGATAGAGACGCTCCGCCTCGGCACCCAAGCCGTAATCAATAAAGAGTTGATGCATGCGAGCCCGACGTTCCGGCGTGCGACTCGCCCCAAGCACTTGGTCGCCCACACGCATGAGCGGATCGAGGTTGGTCACACCCTGCGGAACCATGCTCATACCGTGACCTCGAAGCGCAGCGAGCGAATTCACATCTTGCTCCACGCCGTCGAACCAGATTCGGCCATTTACCTCAGCGTTATTTGGCCACTGACCCATAAGGGAATCTGCGAGGACGGTCTTTCCCGAGCCAGATGCGCCAACGACGGCGAGGACCTCGCCCACATGCACGCTCAGCGAGAGGTCATGCAGCACCTCGCTGCGAACGCGCCCAGCCCGCCAGAACGGGACCGCAGGATCGTACATGGTAAACGCGACGGTCAGGTTCTCCACCTGAAGCAGGTGGTGCCCACCGGGATGACGTGAGTCGACGGCGTGGGTGTGATGGTGGTGTAGCTCGTGATCGGCGTGGTCACTAACGGCGTGGCCACAAGCGGAACGGTTGTGGTCGGCGTCGCCACAAGCAAGATGCCCATCCATCTGCGCATGCGCCACGGCGTTTCTTTCCGAATCCATACGCGCTCCCTACTCCTGCACCGACTTCGCGCCAAGGAGCGAGCGAAGCAAAGATCCCATGCGGTCGAACGCCGCCACCACAGCCACGAGAGCGGCGCCCGGCAACACCGCGAGCCACCACTCCCCCGTCGAGAGATACTGCATCGCCTCGGAGAGAATCACCCCGATGGCCGGCTCGTCGGCCGAAAGCCCAAAACCCAGAAAAGTGATCGACGCCTCGTGCAGGATAGCGTGCGGGAAGGCGAGCACCGCGCCCACAATGAGCTGCGGGAGCACCGCCGGAAGGATGTGCCGCGCGACCACCTGCACGCGGGACACCCCCGCCGCGCGAGCCAACTTAATGTACGGCGCATCCCTGACCTGCAGAATCTCGGCTCGGAGCACGCGCGCGAGGCTTCCCCAGTGCGTGGTCGCCACGGCAATGGTCACGCCCCAGAAACCGCGCCCGAGCGCATAGCTCACGAGGATAAGCAGCACGATGTGCGGGATGCCCATCATAAGGTCGGTGAGCCAGGAAACCACGGCATCGGCGACGCGGCCCCCGAGCGCTGCCACGACGGCGAGCGCCAAGGCGATGATCGCCGAGCAGCCCGCGGAAAGAAGTCCCACGAAAACCGAGGTAGAGAGTCCCGCGAGGGTCCGCGCGAGCATGTCGCGGCCCATCCAGTCGGTTCCGAAGAGATGCGCGAAGCACGGCGCGAAGTTCTTCTCGCCAAAGTCCGTGGCAGTGGCGACGCCCCAAAGCACACGCCCCGCGACGACCACGGCGGCAAGAAACGCCGCGGCCGCAATGATGCCCAGGAGCATACGTCGCCTATTTCCCCCGCGCGAGGTGCCCGGGGCATGGAGTACGGGCACCCGCTTTGCGCTGCTACCCACAGCGCACCCACTCGCGCAGGCGCGGATCGACCGCGGCATACAACAGGTTCGCGGCGGCGTTGCCCACGAACACGAACGCCGCCGACGCAAGCGCGATGGCCACGAGCAGGGGCGCGTCTCCGCCGAGGCCCGCCGTCACGGCTGCCTGCCCGAGGCCGGGATACGAGAAGACCTGCTCAACGAGCACGGAGCCACCGAACACCTCGGAAAGAGACGCGCACTCGATGGTGATGGTGGGAAGCACGAGGTTGCGCAGCCCGTGACGACGCAGCACCCGCGCGCGCGTCTCGCCGCGCGACTCGGCAAAGCGCGCGTAGTCGCTGGCCAGTACCTCGATGGTTTTCTCACGCGTGTGGAGCGCGATGCCCGGAGTATTGGCCACAGCCAGCACCAGGGCAGGAAGCACCAGGTGACGCAGCTTCTGGGCCCAGCCCACCTGCGCGGCGTCGACCCCGAGCGGCACGCTGAAGCCGAGGGGCGCCCAGCGCAGCCACACGGCAAAGACCATAAGGGCGACAAGCCCGAGCCAGAAGGTCGGCGTCGAGGAAAGCAAGTAGCAGGCCCCGCTTATGGCACGGTCCGCCAGGCCGCCGCGCCGCGACCCGGCCGTGACCCCCAGCGCGAGCCCGAGCACGCCCGCGAGTACCCACGCCGCAAGCATAAGCGCCGCCGAGTTGGCAAAGCGCTCGCCCACGACCTCCGCCACCGGGCGCCCGAAGCGCAGGCTCTGCCCGAAGTCGCCGGTAAGCGCCGAGGCGGCCCAGCGCAGATAGCGCTCGACGATAGGCGTGTCCGTCCCCCAGTACGCGGCGAGCTGCTCGCGCTGCGCGTCGCTCATCTGGGCATACGACGCCTGGCCGAGGTTTTGCCGCACCGGGTCCACAGGAGAGAGACCCACGAGCGCGAAGGTGACCATGCTCGTGGCCACGAGCAGCAGCACAAGACGCACGAGCTCGGCGGCCCAGCGCGGGACGAGCGGGCGCACGGGCGCTGCCGAGCCGGAGACAAGCCCCGCGACCTCGGCGCCCTTCTTGCCGTCCCTATGCAGCCGCTTCCCGCCCAAAGCCTACGCCCAGCTCCACGCGTCGACGTCGTTCAGGATCGACCAGCCGTGGCCGTGAGGCTGCAGTTTCTGCGCCGCCACGCTCAGGCCCTCGCGCTTCCAGTACAGGTGGCTCACGTTGGCGAACCATGCCCAGCTCGCGTCACCTTGGGGCGCGGGCCCGCGCTCGCCGTCCCACTCGGCCTTCTGCCAAAGCTCGTAGGACTCCTCGACCGTCGGCGCGGCCAGGGCCTCATCCAGGTACGCGTCGGTCGCCGCGTCCTCGCGGCACGCGAAGTTGAGGTTGCCGTCCGAGCGGTAGAGCTCGTAGACATCGGTCGGCGAGTTGGATCCCCAGCCCCACATCACAGGGTCGCTGAACTCGTGCGGGTAGATGTCGTCCCACGCGGCGCCGCGCGGCGTGACCTTAATGTGCACGGCCGCCAACTGGTTCGCGATCGCATTGGCCATGGCCTGGCGCACCGAGTCGCTCGCCGGGTAATAAAGGTCGAACGCGCAGTCCAGGCCCTCACGGCAGTAAAAGCCATCCGTCTCGAAGGACCAGCCGGCAGCCTCGAGAAGAGCGCAGGCACGCTCACGATCGGTTTCGATTTTCATGTCAGAGCTCGCCCACGGCAGGCCGTCGCCGATGCTGTAGGCCACGCTGCCGTGTCCGTCCAGCACGTCATCGATCAGAGCCTGGCGGTCGATGGCCAGGTTGATGGCCTGACGGACCTCGAGGTTGCACGTCACGTCGTTGCCCGCAGGGTAGGTGTTGGCGCCGTCGGTGCGCGTGGAGCCTGCCGGGATAACAGGCAGCTGGATGCCGCGCGAGTCGACCGTCTCGTAGGACTCCAAGCTGTAGCCGGAAACATCCGCGGCGGCCAGCGTAGCCGAGGTGTAGGCCATGTCCACCTGGCCCGCGCGCACAGCCGTGAGCGCCGCATCTTCCTCCATAAAGGCCACGACGACGCGCTCGATCTGCGGCGCCTCCCCGTAATAGCCGGGGTTGGCCTCGAGGATCACCTGCTGGCCGCGGTCCCACTGCGCGAGCTTGTAACGGCCGGAACCGACGGGATTTTTGCCGTAGTCGGCGCCGTAGGCGTGCTCGGGAACGATGCCCAGCACAGCCAACGTATAGAGAAGCGCATTGAAGGGCTTGTTCAGACGGAAAATCGCCGTAAGGTCGTCTGGGCACTCGACGGAATCGACCGCCGAGAGGTCCGCCTGCGCGTTCTGCGAAGCCTTGATGGTCTCCACGGTAAAGGCCACGTCGGAGGCACGCACGGGCTCGCCGTCGGAGAAGCTCGCGTCATCGCGCAGCGTAAACGTCCAGCTCAGGCGATCGTCAGAGCACTCGTAAGACGTCGCGAGGTCGCAGACGAACTCCATGTTCGCGTCGGTGCGAATGAGGGTGGACTGGATGAGCGGCTCGTGGACATGCTCGCCGCAGCCCCAAGCCACGCAGGGGTCGAAGCCCGCGTCCGGCTCGCTCGAGGGGCTCATGGCTATGGTCACCTGACGGGAAGCGTCGACCCCGGAGTCGCCGGCGTCACCGGCCGAGTTCTCGTCGGAGCAGGCGGCAAGAGACGCCGCAACGCCGGCAGCAAGGCCGCCATACACAAATGAACGCCTGCTCAGGGACATCGTCTCTCTCAAGCTTCTCTCCTCATCGCAATCGCCTATGGGCGAACACGTTTCTCGTGCCGGGTGCACGAGCACTCACAAACGGGCTTCATTATAGGGAGCAAGCTTCCTGCCGATAAAAGAAACCGAACGATTTTTCCAAAGCGTTCGGAAACCGAAAACCACGATGCTAGAATGGCCGCGAACCGCAAGAGGAACGCCCAGCCTGAGGGGAACAGGAAATGCGCTTTGACCTCGATAAATCCGTCCGGTACGGCCTCGCATACTCCGGAGGCGTCGACTCGTGCTATCTGCTCGCCGAGATGCTGCGTGAGGGTTACGACGTCAAGGCCTACACCATCCTCGATGACCTCCAGATCACGCGCGACACGGACGACTCGGTAACGGTGGCGAGAATGCTCGGCGCCGAGCAGGAGATCATCCCCGTGAACCTCTGGGAGGGGCACGACGAGCTTCGCGCAAACCCCTGGAACCGCTGCTATTTCTGCAAGTCGATGGTCTTCGGGACGATCCTCGAGCACATGAAGGCCGACGGACGCACGGTGCTGCTCGACGGCACGAACGCGAGCGACCGAGAGGACCGCAGGCCCGGATTCCGCGCCATCCGCGAGCTCGGCGTGCGCTCACCTCTGCGCGAGGCGGGCCTCACCAAGGACCGCGTGCGCGAGCTTTCCGCCGAGCTGGGTCTCCCCACGGCGAATAAGCCCAGCTACGCGTGCTATGGCGCGTACTTTGGCAAGGACGAGGCCATCACGCCCGAGTCGCTCGCGGCGACAGTCGACCGCTTTATGGCCGAGCATCCCGACGCGGCCGACCGCGTGCGCACCGACGGCAACATCGAGCCGTCCGCTGCAGAGGCGGCTGCGCTCGAGCGCGAGAACGCGGCGGCACGGGCAGCGCGCGAGCGCGAAGTCCGCGAGAAGGAGTCCCACAAGCAGAAGGCCGCGGCGGCAGGACAGGCGGATGAGTAGCGAAGCCAGCTGGCCGAGACTTGACGGCAAGGCCGCCGACCTCGGCTACGCCCAGGTGGACCTTTCGCGCGGCGAGCGCCAGGGCACGGGCGAGGTCATTTACGGCGAAGGAAAGACCGCCAAGCAGATCGCGGGCATAATCGACGCGCTCGCTGCGGCTGGACAGCCCCGCGTGCTTGCCACGCGCGTCGATGCAAAGAAGGCCGAGGAGGTTTCGAGGCTAATCGTCTGCGGAATCGCGTTGGAATACCACGATTGTGCCCGCCTGCTGGTCGCGGGCGGCCTGCCCGAGCCCGACGGCAACGGCACCGTGGTCGTCGCGAGCGCCGGCACGAGCGACCAGCCCGTCGCCGAGGAGGCGGCGCTTACCGCAGAGTTTCTCGGCAACCAGGTGGAGCGCGTCTACGACGTGGGCGTGGCGGGGCTGCATCGACTGCTCGCACAGGAAGAAACGCTCAAGAACGCGCAGGTCATTGTGGCTGTCGCCGGCATGGAGGGGGCACTGGCGAGCGTGATCGGAGGCCTTGTGAGCGCGCCCGTGATCGCCGTCCCCACGAGCGTGGGCTACGGCGCGAGCCTCGGCGGCGTGGCGGCGCTTCTTGCCATGCTCAACTCCTGCGCGAGCGGGGTCTCGGTCGTGAACATCGACAACGGTTTTGGGGCCGCCTACCAGGCAAGCCTCATCAACCACCTAAAGGGTAAAGGGGGCGCGCGCGGATGACTAAGGCGATCGCGTTCGACGGAGCGTCGGGCATCAGCGGAGACATGACGGTCGCCGCCCTTCTGGACCTCGGCGCCAGCGAGAAGCACCTGCGCGAGTCTTTGGCGACGCTGCCCGTCGACGGCTTCGAGGTAGTCGTGAGCCGGGTCGAGAAGAGCGGCCTTGCCGCCTGCGACTTCGACGTGAGGCTCGACGCCGAGCACGAGAACCACGACCACGATATGGAGTGGCTCTACGGGGCATCGGTTAGGCACGGCGACTGTCACGAGCACGTGCATCACCACGGGGACGAGGACACACACGAACACGGCCACTGCCACGCGCGCGACCACGGCGAGGCGGGGCATCATCACCATCACGCGCACCGCACCCTTGCCGACGTAACCGAGATCATCAATGCGTCCAAGCTCACGGACCAGGCTAAGCGCAAGGCCCTGGCGATCTTCACCAAGCTTGCCCAGGCCGAGGCCAAAGCCCACGGCGCCGCGCCCGATACCGTCCACTTTCACGAGGTGGGCGCCGTCGACTCAATCGTCGACATCTGCTCTGTGGCCGTTTGCCTTGACGACCTGGGCGTCGACGACCTTATCGTCGCCTCGCTTTCCGAGGGCTACGGCGCCGTCCGCTGTGCCCACGGCGTCATGCCCATCCCCGTGCCCGCCGTCGCGAACCTCTGTGCCGACGCAGGCATAACGTTGGACCCGGCTCCCGTCCACGGCGAGCTGGTCACCCCCACGGGTGCCGCCATCGTCGCCGCGCTGCGCACGAAAGACGCGATGCCCGCCGGCTACCGCATCCTCGCCACTGGCTACGGCGCAGGTAAGCGCACCTATAAGAACGCAAGCGGGCTTCTCCGCGCAACCCTCATCGAAACCTCGGATGCCCCTACGACCCCTGCCGACGACGATCCCGCGGCCAAGCACATCGTCGTCGAGCTCACGTGCGACCTGGACGACTGCACCGGCGAGGCGCTCGGCCGCACCATAGAGCTCCTCATGGACGCCGGCGCCCGCGACGCGCACGCCGTGCCCGTCGTCATGAAGAAGGGCCGGCCCGCCTATCAGCTCGAGGTCATATGCGACGAGGCGAACGAGACGCAGCTCAGGGACCTTATCTTTATGAACACAACCACTATTGGCATCCGCGCGACGCGCCAAAGGCGCTACCCCCTGCGCCGCGAGCCGGGAGCCGTTTCCACGAGCTTCGGCCAAGTCGCGACCAAGCGTGTGGTCCTGCCCGACGGCAGCGTGCGCTCCTACCCCGAATACAGCTCCGTCATCGAGGCCTGCGAGCGCACAGGCGCCTCTTTCCAGGAGGTCTTCCGCGCCGTTGAGGCGGCGGCCCTCGACGCAAGCGTGGCACGGGGTGTCGCCGGAAACGCGGACCCCGAGGCTCTCTGATGGATCCTCGCAAGGAACGCAGTCGCGCCGCGATTCGCGCCGCTTTCCTCGGGCTTCTTGCCGAGAAGGACTATGCGAAGATCACCGTCGACTCCGTCATCGCGCGAGCCGGCGTGGGCCGCGCCACGTTCTATGCCCAGTTCACGTGCAAGGACGACTTGATCGTCGACTTCGTCGGCTGCGTCTGCGATGAGCTGCGGGAGCTCGGACAAACCGGCGACGCATCGACCTCGAACGAGTCCCTTGCCCACACGACGCGGGCGCTCGAGCGGATCCTTGAGCACCGCACGGTCGTGCGAGCGCTCGTATCGGGCTCCGGATCTCGCGCCTTCACCGACGCTCTCCGGCATGCCGTCGTCGCCCGCGCCGCCCGAGAAGTCCCCCAGACCCCGTCCGGCCCCGCCGCGCAGATGGACCGCAGCTTCCTGCTCCATCACATCGCGGCCAGCTTCGTCGGTATGGTCCAGTGGTGGGCCTGGCACGGGTTCTCCTCGGCGCCCGAGGAGCTCGCGGCCGATTACCTGCGCGCGATCATGCCCCTCTTTACGCCCAGCGACGACCCGCGCCGGAGCTCGCCTCAAGAGTAACGGCCTGGTAGACGAACGCTCAAGAACGGACGCCCCGTGCACCGTTTGGCGAAAACCGCTGCCCCCAAGTCAGCCCACGGCCCCATCTGGGGATAATTAGCCTCAACTGTGTATACGGTTCACATGACGAAAGGACTCACGTGGGCAGATCGGGCGGAGGCGGAGGCGGCGGAGGCCACTCCAGCGGCGGTTTCTCCGGCGGCGGAAGAACCTCGGGCGGATTTTCCGGCGGTGGCGGCGGTCGTTCCGGCGGCTTCGGCGGTGGCGGCTCGCGTGGCGGCGGTCGTTCCGGCGGCTTCGGCGGTGGCGGCTCGCGCGGCGGCGGCTTCGGTGGCCCCGGTGGCGGCCCCGGTGGCGGTCCTCGTGGCGGCGGCTGGGGAGGTCCCGGCGGCGGTCCTCGTGACCACGGCCCCCGCGGGCCGCGCGGCGGATTCCACATGGGCGGCTTCGGACCCAGCATTCACGTTGGCCCCAGCATCAACGTCGGGCCCAGGGGCGGAAACGCCGGCTGCGGCGGATGCTTCAGCGTGGTCATTGGACTTATCCTCGTATGGGTGCTTCTCACCGTGGTGTCCGGCGCGCTGTATACCTGCTCGGGCCCCGATTACGGCTCATCCAGCTACTCGAGCACGGCGGCGTCCAGCACCGTGCGCACCAAGCTCGAATCCGGGGACGTCTCCAAAACCGCCTACTACACCGACGAGGACGGCGATTGGGTCCACAGCGCGAGCAGGATCGAGTCCGGCCTTTCTCACTTCTATAACAAGACCGGGGTGCAGCCGTACGTCTACATCCTCAAGAACGGGTCGTCCACCTCTGTCGACGAGCTCAACCAGAAGTCGGCGGAACTCTATGACCAGCTCTTCTCGGATGAAGGCCACTTCCTGCTCGTGTTCTGCGATACGGGCGACGGGACGTTCAACTGTGGCTACACCATAGGCACGAAGGCCCGCACCGTCATGGACGACGAGGCGCTAAGCGTGCTCGAAGACGAGCTCAACAACGCCTATAACAACGCCGCTACCGACGAGGAGGTCTTCTCCGACGCGTTCGAGAACACCGCGGACATAATCATGAGGGCCGCGGACGACGAGGCTGCGTCTGCCACTACGGGCAAGGTCGCGCTTGTCGTGGTCGGAGCAGCCGCCGTGGGAGGCATCGCCTATGTCGTGGTCCGCAACAAGAAGAAGGCTGAATCCGAGCGCAAGGAACGTGCCGAGCAGATTCTGAACACCCCGCTCGAGAAGTTCGGCGACACCGACGACCCCACGAGCGACAAGAACGTCGAGAACCTCGCCTCAAAGTACGAGGACAAGTCCGACGACGCGTAAGGGGCACCCGTCAACAGGCACCACCCCGCAGGACGCACCGTCGGCCCGCGGGCACCGATACCAGCATTTCCGCTCAACGAAAGGAACGAACATGAGCATCCTCGACCGCTTCGCCACCATCATCAAGGCCAACATCAACGATCTCCTCGATCACGCCGAGGACCCCGCAAAGATGGTCGACCAGTACCTCATCGACCTCACCGACAACCTCGCCGAGGTCAAGAAGGAGACCGCCAGCGTCATGGCCGAGGAGAAGCGCTGCCAGCGCCTCGTCGACGAGAACAACGCAGAGGCGGCGCGCATGGAGAGCCTCGCCAAGAAGGCGCTCAGCGCCGGCAACGAGGGCGACGCGCGCACCTTCCTCGCAAAGAAGCAGCAGCTCGAGGCCAACGGCGCCGAGCTGCAGAAGGCCGCGGACGCCGCAAAGGCCAACGCCGACAAGATGCGCCAGATGCACGACAAGCTCGTGAGTGACATCGAGCAGCTCAAGAGCCGACGCGAATCCATCAAGGCAAAGAGCGCCGTTGCCAAGACCCAGTCCATGGTCAACGAGATGACCTCCGGCTCCGATAAGGCGGCGGGCGCCATCGACGCCTTCAACCGCATGGAAGCCAAGGTCGACCGCCAGCTCGATACCGCCGAGTCCATGGCCGAGCTCAACGCCAAGCCCGCCGACGACGTCGAGTCCCTCGAGGCCAAGTACGCCAACGCCGCCGATTCCAGCGCCGTCGACGACGAGCTCGCCCGTCTCAAGGCGGAGATGGGCCTCTAGCCTCGCCGCATCCTCAGGCGGCGCCGCATAACACGCCGTAGGAACAATTACGCACGTTGGCGTAGCCGGTTACGTTATTCTCTTCATAGTTTTTGAACGAGAGGAGAAAACGTGGCCGGCTACGTTCTTAGCTGCTGCTCAACCGTCGACCTTACGCGAGATTGGCTCGACAGCCGCGACATCAAATATATTTACTTCAACTATGAGCTGGACAGCGTCTCTTGCAAGGACGACTTCGGCCAGACCAACTCTCCCGCTCAGCTCTACTCAAAGATGCTCGCCGGCGCCGACGCCAAGACGTCGCAGGTCTCGACCGGCGACTACGTCGAGCACTTCGAGAAGTTCCTCTCGGCGGGCCTCGACGTTGTCCACGTCACGCTCTCGAGCGGAATCTCCGGCACGTACAACTCGGCCGTCGCTGCCCAAGGCATCCTCGCCGAGAAGTACCCCGATCGCAAGCTGATCGTCGTGGACTCGCTGTGCGCCAGCGCGGGATACGGCCTGCTCGTCGACCGCCTCTCCGAGCTGCGCGACGAGGGAATGGGCGCCGAGGAGCTCGGAGCTTGGGCGGAGGCGCACAAGCTCGAGGTCCAGCACTGGTTCTTCTCGAGCGACCTCACGTTCTTTATCCGCGGCGGCCGCATCTCCAAGGCGGCAGGCCTCGTCGGCGGCCTGCTCAAGATCTGCCCCATCATGGACGTAGAGCCCGACGGCTCCCTCGCCGTCAAGGAGAAGATCCGCAGCAAGAAGAACGCCGTCAAGCGCGACCTTCAAATCATGGAGGAGCTTGCGCAGGGCGGCCTCGGGTACAACGGCAAGGTCTTTATTTCCAACGCCGACTGCGAGGCGGACGCACGCGAGGTCGCAGACAAGGTCGAGGCTACATTCACGCAGATAAACGGCCCGGTACACATCTTCCCCATCGGCGCGACCATCGGCTGCCACACGGGTCCCGGCACCGTTGCCCTCTTCTTCTGGGGCAAGCCGAGGCAGTAGCCAGGATGCATTTGCGCAGAGACTAAGGAACCGACGCCCAGTCACGCGATTCGCGCGAGACTGGGCGCCGGCCTATATGTATTTGCCGAGCAGGTTCAAATGCGCACAGGCCACAGGGCCTAGAGCTCCAACCCGAAGAACTCGAGATACAGCTCGATCTCCGCGCCGGTATCCTTGCTGGAGGCGAAGCGCACCTCGCCATCGCGCCCCTCCTCGGCAAGAAGCCCGGCCTCATCGAGCCTCGTGCGCAGATGGCGCGCCGTCCCCGCGCCGCCGTCGAAGAACTTGACGCCGTCCCCGAGCACCTCGGCGATCTGCCGGCGCACGAACGGGTAGTGCGTGCAGCCGAGCACGACGGAACCCACGGTCCCGGCAAACGAGCCCACGTAGCTGCGGATCATCTCCACAAGGTCGGCCTGGTCGAGCGCCCCGTGCTCGATGCGCCCCGCAAGGCCCGGGCACGGCACCGATATGACCTCGCAGTCGCGGCCGTAGGTGGCGGCGAGCTCCTGGTACTTATCGAGCGTAAGGGTTATATCGGTGGCCATGACGAGGATACGGCCGTGGCCCGGCGCCTCGGTCGCGGGCTTGAGCGCGGGTTCAATGCCAATAATCGGCAGGTCAGGATAGGCATCACGCAAAGTAGGCGCCGCCGCGGAGGTCGCGGTGTTGCACGCGATGACGATGGCCTTCGCGCCCTCGGCGACAAAGCGCTCGACGATGTCGCGAGAGAGCTCGAGCACGCGCTCCTCGGTCTTCTCGCCATACGGGGCGTTCGCCGAGTCGCCAAAGTAATGGAAGTCCTCGCCGGGCAACTCGTCCACGAGCGCCTTCAGGACGCTGATGCCCCCGACGCCGGAGTCGAAGACGCCGATGAAGCTGTTGGGATCCGCAGGCATGTTATGCCTCCTCAGGCTTGCGGCGCTTGGCGGCCAGCGTGTCGAGGCCGTGGTGCACCGTCATGATCGGGTGATGCAGAAGCATCCTGGGTCCGGCATAGCGCATCACGTCCTTGATGGCCTGGCGCTGCGCCGGTGCATAACAGTGTACCTTGCACTGCGAACAGAACGTTTTCGTCGCCATGAACGGACAACGACCGATGCGGGCCTGTGCATACTCGGTGAGCGCCGCGCACTCGTCGCAAAGCTGCCCGCGCGCCGTTGCGTGGTTGCCGCGGCAATACACGCCGATCATCTGCGTGACGACCGCGCGCTCCCTCTCGCGTTTCGCCTCGACCTGAGCCGGCGTAAGATTTTTGGACTGGCCCGTACTCATCTACTTTCCCCCAATACGTAACGGCGATTCTTGGAGATTCCTTCCTCCGTGGAAACAATCTTTCCCTCGCCGATGAGCTTATTGATGCGATTGAGGACGGTCGCCCTCGAAACATTGCCTTTTTCCTGCGCTTCCTTGGCGCTTACGGAGCCATTCTCCTCGGCCAAGGAGAGAATCGTCTCTTCGACGGCGTCGCTTGAGGCCCGGCGCCTTTCTGGAATTCTTACTCCGCCGTATGAGTCCAAGATTCAGACCCTCTTGCCAAGAAGCGCTGCCGAGAGAGGCGGTCCTAGCTCACGCGACCGGAGTCCATCGAGTAAACCTTGTCGGCTATGGCGCTGGTGTAGGGACGGTGGCTAATGAGGACGACGGCGCGCTTACCGCGTTGATCATTGAGGGATTTAAGGACCTGCGCCTCGTTCAGCGCGTCGAGGTTGCTCGTCGGCTCGTCAAGAAGCAGCAGCGGCGCATCGTGGAGAAACGCACGCGCAAGCCCGAGCCGCTGGCGCTCGCCGCCCGAGAGAGTGTCACCGAGTTCGCCGACCATAGTGTCGTAGCCATCGGGCAGGGTCATGATGAAGTCGTGGACGCTCGCTGCTCTGCAAGCCGCCTCGAGCTCATCGTCGGTCGCATCCGGCTTGGCGAGCAGCAGGTTATAACGGATGCTGTCGTGGAAAAGATAGGTGTCCTGCTCGACAAACGCCTCGTCATCTCGCAGGGCGCTCGTCGCGACCTCGCGGACGTCCTCGCCGCCGATGGTCACGCGACCCTCGTCCACGTCCCAGAAACGCATGAGCAGACGGCAAAGCGTCGATTTACCGGACCCGGATCGACCCTGGACAGAGACGATCTGACCGGGCTCGATGCTGACGCTCACGTCATCGAGGATGAGCTCGGAAGCGGTCTCGGCATCAGTCTCTGCCCCAGCCGCATCCCCGGAATCCGCCTCGCCGGATGTGGCCGACCCATACGAGAAGCTCACGCCCTCGGCAGCGGCGCCTGTGAACGCGGGGGCCTTGCCGTCCTCGTCGGACACCTCTTCCACCTGCGGCTTCTCGTCAAGAATATCGAGCACGCGGTTGCCGGAGGCAAGCGTCCCCTGCAACGTAGAGCCCAGGTTGGCGAGCGCGACGAAGGGGCCGAACGAGCTGAAAGTAGCCACCGTGGCAAGAACCGCGCCCTCAGAGCCGATGGCGCCGGACGTCGCGAGGTTCATCGCCAGCAGCATCTGGAGCACCGAGACGACCATGATGGCGCCGGACGTGGCCGTCTGGCCCTGGCCTGCCACGCCCCGCAGGCGCCCCTGCGTGTCCGCGAGCTCAGCGCTCAGGCGATCAAGCTCCGTCAGGCGACGCTCGCCGGCGCCGAACTGCAGCACCTCAGTAAGGCCACGCAGCCCGTCGAGAACGAAGCTCGAGAGGCCCGCCGCGCCGTCGCGGGAAGCCCGGCCGTCCTCTCCCGAGGCTCGGGAGACCGCGACCGGCAGCGCGACGCCGACGAGCGCGTAGCCCGCAAGCGCCAACGCCGCCAGGGCAGGATGAATACCGCCGAGGAAGGTGGCCATGACGACGGCCATAAGAGCCGCGATGCACACCGGGCTGATGGTATGCGCATAGAAGACCTCGAGCAGCTCGACGTCCGACGTCACGGTGGAGATAAGCGACCCGCGGTCGGCGCCCGAGAGCTTGGCCGGAGCGAGGCGGCGCAGGGCGCCGAAGACAAGGTCGCGGATGTGAGCGAGCAGCCTGAAGGCGATGTAGTGGTTGCAGCGCTGCTCGATGAAGTGCAGGACGCCGCGCGCCACGGCCATTGCCGCGAGCACCGCGACCACGGCAACGAGATTCAGCGACTCGGGCGCGCTCGCCGCGCGGACCGCCGCCCACGACGCGAGCGTCGGGATAGCCGTGGCGCAGCAGAAGCCCGCCACTCCGCACGCCACCGCGATAACCATCCAGCCGGCAAGGGGCTTCGCGAGCCCCAGCATGCGCCACATGACGCGCACGTTGCTCCTCTTACTCATCGACGCTCACCTCGCCTTCCGGGGCCTCATCATCCATGGCGGAGCGCGAGTTTCTTCCCGCCTCGTCCGCATACGACTCGAGCGCGGACTGCGTGGACCAAAGGTGCTGATAGGTGGCGCAGCGGCCCAGAAGCTCCTGATGGGTGCCGGACCCGACCACATGCCCGCCGTCCAGCACATATATGTTGCGCGCAGCGGTCACATTGGCCAGGCGATGCGAGATGACGACGACGGCCTTGTAGCGCGCGAGCTCGCGGATGGCCCCCATGATGGCCTCCTCGGACTCGACGTCGATGTTGCTCGTCGCCTCGTCGAAGATGTAGACGGGGCTGTTGGCAAGAATCGCGCGGGCAAGCGCGAGACGCTGGCGCTGACCGCCGGAGAAGTTCTCGCCGTTCTGCTCCAGGCGCGTCTCGAGCCCGTCCTGCTCGCCGAGGAAGTCGGACAGCCGCGCGAAGGCGAGTGCATCCCAGATGTCCTGGTCGGTTGCCTCCGGAGCGGCCATGAGCATGTTGTCGCGCACAGTTCCGGCAAAGAGATGAGCGCCAATGCCGACCACGGTCACGTAACGGGCGAGCGCCGCGCGATCGATATCGCGGACCTGCTTGCCGCCGAGAAAAACGTTGCCCGCATAGTTGTCGTAGCGGCCCGAGAGAAGCGCCGCGATGGTCGATTTGCCGCTTCCCGACTCGCCCACGATGGCCGTGAGCCCCACGGCGGACACGTCGAGGCTGACGTTCTTGAGCACGGGGCGAGCCGGATCGTAGGCGAAGCTCGCGCGCGCGATGGCGAAGTGGTCGCCGCGCTCGGTACCGAGCGGGCGGGCCTCAGGCTCGGGCAGGGCAAGCAGGCGGAATATCTTGTCGGCCGCGGCCATACCGTTCATGGCAACGTGGAAATAACTTCCAAGCTGGCGCATCGGCAGGAAGAAATCCGCGGAGAGCAAGATGATGAAGAGGCAGCCGAACAGGTCAACGGTGCCCGCCGCCGTGGCAGCGAGCGCGACCGCGATGCCCGCCGCGGCGCCGCCGAGGGCCACGATGTCCATCACGATGATGGAGTTCAGCTGCATCGTGAGAACCTTCATGGTGATGACGCGGAAGCGCTCGGCCTCGAGGTTCATCGCCTCGTGTCGCGCCCCGTCGGCCTGGTAGATCTTGAGGGTCGTGAGCCCCTGGAGATTCTCGAGGAACGAGTCGCCGAGCTCCGCGTATTGATCCCAGTAGCTGCCGAGGATCCGCTTGGCCACCTTCTGTACGGCCACGATGGTGGCCGGGATGAGCGGCACGCAGACGAGCAGGACGATGGCCGCGGGAAGGCTCACCGGCGCCACCGCGAAGAAGAGCGTCAGCGGGGCGAGAACAGCGTAGAACAGCTGCGGCAGATACTGGCCGAAGTAGGTCTCCAGCTGCTCGCAGCCCTCGACGGAAAGCTGGACCACCTCAGCCGTGGGCACGAGCTCCGAATAGTTGGGGCCAAGGCGCAGGAGCTTCTCGTAGATGCGGCGACGCAGCACGCGCTTGACGTCGCGCGAGGCAAGATAGCTCGACGTCGAGGCAAAACGCGTGGCCACGGCGCGCGCGGCAATGCCAATAAACAGCAGATAAAGGACGATGCTCGAAACATCCGCGCCGGTCACAAGCGAAGAAAGAGCGCGGGCAATCGACCACACGAGTGCCATGTTGCCCAAAAGCCCCGCCCATTGCCAGGCCACGGTTGCCACAACATAGCGCATGGCCTCGGGCACCAGCTCCAGAAGGCGTTTATCCATCATGTCGGGTATACTCCGATTCTATGTGCGTGCCGCGGGGACAAAAGCCCGGCCCGGCACAAGAGTTCGCAGGTCAAGCAAGTCCATCTTACCCGATGGGCCTGAACCAAAAAGGAGTAAACCCCATGAGCAACGAGGGCAAGAAGGTCAAGGTCCACTACGTCGGCACCCTGGATGACGGCACCAAGTTCGACTCGAGCCGCGACCGCAACGAGCCGCTGGCCTTCACCTGCATGGCCGGCCAGATGATCAAGGGCTTCGACGCCGCTGTTAAGGACATGGAGGTCGGCCAGGTCATCGACGTCCACATCCCTGCCGCCGAGGCCTACGGCGAGCGCCGCGAGGAGCTCATGCAGACCGTTCCCGTGAGCCTGATGCCCGGCGCCGAGAACCTCTCCGCCGGCGAGAAGGTCATGCTCGCCTCCCCCACCGGCCAGCCCTTCCCCGCCACCGTGGCCGAGGTCAAGGACGGCAACATCACGTTCGACATGAACCACGAGTTGGCCGGCAAGGACCTCAACTTCAACATCGAGCTGCTCGAGGTCGCTGAGTAAGACTCGCTGGTTAACGCAGGGAAACCCAAGCCGCCCCCGGTCTGCACGAAAGTTACTTCGCGCACAATTCGCGCTCAGAAGAACTTTCTTAGCAGAACCGGGGGCGGCTTGGGTTTCCCTGCGTTAAAGGAGACTTGCGGGCGACCTCGGGGAGAGGCGGCTGCACGTTAAGGCCCTGGCCTAGAGGCCGGAAAGGGCTTAAAAGCAGTGTGTCTGATCATTTTTTCTTGATTGTGCGTGGATTTTTAGCTGATGGGGAACCAATTATGGCTCGTCCGCGAGGATTCGCGGCCGAGCCATTTGCGTTTGCCCAGTTGAGGCCATATCAAATATTAAATGGGACACGCAGGAACTCGATTTTTTGTGCAGCGAATACGCGCCAGGCGCCTTAGACCATTTGCTCGGTGTGGAAAACGGCGTCGAACTCGTCGGCGGTTAGGAAACCGAGGGCCACGCAAGCATCGCGCAGGCTCGTGTTCTCCGCGTAAGCCTTCTTGGCGACCTTCGCCGCATTCTCGTAGCCGATGTGCGGGTTCAGCGCGGTGACCAGCATGAGCGAGTTGTGCAGGTTGGCGTCCATCTTGTCTCGGTTCGCCTTGATACCCGAGGCGCAGCGCTCGTCGAACGAGAGGATGGCATCGGCCAGCAGGTCCACGGACTGCAGGAAGTTATAGGCAATGACCGGCATGAACACGTTGAGCTCGAAGTTACCCTGGCTCGCCGCGAAACCGATGGCAGCGTCATTACCCATGACCTGCACGGCGACCATCGTGACGGCCTCACACTGGGTCGGGTTGACCTTGCCCGGCATGATGGAACTGCCCGGCTCGTTCGCAGGTATCGTGATCTCGCCCAAGCCCAGGCGCGGTCCGCTCGCGAGCCAGCGCACATCGTTCGCGATTTTCATCATGTTCGCCGCAAGCGCCTTCACGGCCCCATGGGCAAAGACGACGGCGTCCTTGCCGGAAAGCGCGCGGAACTTGTTCGGATCGGTCACAAAGGGCAGGCCCGTCTGGTCGGCGATCTTCTGGGCGACGCAGACGTCGAACCCAGCAGGCGCGTTGAGCCCCGTGCCGACGGCCGTGCCGCCGAGCGCCAGGCGATACAGACCCGGAAGCGATGCCTCGAGCTCCTCGGCCGCGCCCTCGAGAAGGCCGCGCCAACCGGAGATCTCCTGGCTGAAGGCAATGGGCACCGCATCCTGGAGATGCGTACGCCCGCACTTGACCACCCCGACGTTCTCCTCCTCGAGGCGCGCGAACGTGGCCGAAAGCCGTGCGACGGCAGGCAGAAGACGCTCGCGGACCGACACGGCCGCCGCGATATGCATGGCCGTGGGGAACGTATCGTTGGAGCTCTGGCTCATGTTCACCGAGTCATTGGGGTGAAGCGCCTTCGGAAGCTCGACGCCGCGCTCTGCCGCAATCTGATTGCCGCGGTTGGCAAGCACCTCGTTCATGTTCATGTTCGACTGCGTGCCCGATCCCGTCTGCCACACGACCAGGGGGAAGTTGCCGTCGAGCTTGCCCGCAAGCACTTCGTCCGCCGCCGCTGAGATCATGGCAGCGGATGCCTCGTCCATGCGCCCCAGCTCACAATTCGCACGAGCGGCGGCCTTCTTAAGCTGGGCGAACGCGGCGATGATCTCCGAGGGCATGGTCTGTCCGCCAATGGGGAAGTTCTCGTGGCTGCGCTGGGTCTGCGCACCCCAGAGGGCATCGGCGGGCACGCGCATCTCGCCCATCGAATCGTGCTCGATGCGGTATTCATCGGCCATAGAAAGCCTCCTTTATTCAGTTGAACGAATCGTCCGGAACCCCATGGCCTACTCCGCGGCGCGCAACACGCCCGAGAATGCGGAGCCGGCGAGAATGGCGCTCGCCACCTCGCCCTGGTCGCGCGCCACGACGCCCAGATCGGCGCGGACGCCGCGGAACCGCGGACTCAGCGAGAACTCGTTCGCAAGCCTCACGTTGCGCTGCGCGTCGGTCAAGGCACCGAGCTCGCTTTGGATGTTGTCGAGGTCTTCGCCCATGTGCGAGCGCTCGTCACCGAGAACGACTGCGAGGCGGCTGGCAACGAACAGCAAATCCTTTACGCTGCTGCGCGTGTCGTGCACCGCGTCGGGATCATGCAGGTCAAGGCCGAAGAGCAGCTCGTCGAGCCCGGTGAACTTCTCGTCGAAATGCGCCTGGAAGTCCGCATCCGTGAGGCCGGAATCGAGCACACGGCCCTTCCAGCGAATCCTCGGAACCTCATCGGCAAGGCTGTGGATAACACGCTTGACGTGGCGCTTCTTCATCATCGCAAGGGTACCCTCGAGCTCGAGCTGCCGCTGCTTGGCGCACGCCACGGGCAGCAGGCTGTTATCGCCGAGCTCGCCGGCCTCAACGAGACCGTCGACCACGTCGGAAAGGATGTCGATCTCGCGCAGCGCCGTCGTTATATCAAGAATGCTGCGCAGGTCGTCCACGGTGCGACGCCCCTGCTTCTTTGCCTGCCAAGGGGCCAGGAACTTAAAGACGGCGCGAAGCTTCCGCAAGCTCACCCGCAGCGACCGGACCAGCTCGGGGTCGGTCGGATCGGCAAGAAACGCGTCCAAGGCGTCCGACGCGTCGACCGCAAGCTCCTGCACCTGGGCCTCGACGGCAGCCATGGCGTCCCAAGCAAGGGCGTCGGAGCCGGCGACGAACCAGCGCAGCGTGCAGCCGTTCACGGTCGGCTTGCCCTCGGGCATGGCGATCGCGGCCACCGCACCCTTGCTGAAGCGAAGCTCGACGTCGGTCAAAGCCATGGCAAGGGTGTTCATAAACGGCACGTGGCCGACGAGCACGAGCGTGTCGCAATCCATATCGGGCAGGGCACCCTCAAGCTCCGCCAACACCGCGTCGATGTCTTGATCGTACAATGATTGATGCACATCGATGCCGCACGCGTCGACCGCCTCGGCCACGACGCCCGCGGTCTGCAGGGCACGTGCCGCCGGGCTGCACCAGATGGCAACATCAGGCTCCTCGCCGAGCAGCGAGAAGTTGCGCGGGTACGTCATCTCGAGCGCGCGGACGCCCGAAGCGGTGAGCTTGCGGTCGATGTCCGCCCCGCTCTCGGAAACGTCCTCGGTCTTTCCGTGACGCACAAGAACCAGAGTCTTGACCATTGTTTTCTCCCCAGGGCTGGAGGTTAGTTCGATGTTCCAGCATAGCGAAGCGGCCGCCGCCGCAAACCCCTTTCCGCCGAGTGACAGGGCGGGCGGTCGTTTCTTGCCTACGCTTCCGTGGAGACGTCATCCGCGCCCGAAGGGTTAAGGCGAGCGGCAACGAGTTCCATAAAGATGCGCATCTGGGGCGTTACCACCTTGTTCTTGTGATGTACCAGCTGATGCCAAAGGTCCGGGTCGGATAGGTCGACGTCAAGCGGCGCGAGCTCGCCGGCAGCAACCCGCCGCGCCACAGCGTGGTCGGGCAAAAACGTGACCCCGCCGGTTTGGGCGGCCAGCTGAATGAGAAGCTCTGTGTTGCCGCATTCCACGCGCGGCGAGAGCTCCAGGCCCCGGGCGCACACCGCCTGCTCGAGCACCCGGCGGTATCCCACGCTGCGCTCGGAGAGATACAGCGACTCTGACATCACGCGCTCGAGCGGCACGCGCCTCTTGCCGACCAGGCTGTTGCGGGGGGATGCGTAAAACCCGACGCTCGCGGGCGTCTCCATCACGCGCACCCATTCGGGGTGGTACACACGCTCGTCGAGGAAGAGCAGGACGTCGATGTCGTTTCTGCGCAGCATGGCAAACTCCTCGTCGAGCAGGCCCTGATGCGTGCTCACGCTCACCTTCGGGCACCTGCGCAAGAACTCGGCGAGAACGCCCGGCATCTCGCTCATGAGCAAGGAGTCGGCCGCGCCGATGCGCAGCCTGCCGGTCACCTCGCCGTCCCCTTCGGCCACGCGCGACGCCTCGTCGGCCGCCTGCAGCATGCGCGTCGCGGCCGAGACGAGCCGCTCGCCCTCCGGCGTGAGTCGGATGTTTCTACCCAGGCGCTCGAACAGGCTGCACCCGAGCTCGCGCTCGAGCTGCTTTATCTGCATCGTCACGGCCGACTGCGTGTAGCCGAGCTCGTCGGCCACGCGCGTGAAGCTGCCGACCTCGGCGATGCGCGCGAACGTGCGAATGTTCCTGAGCTCCACGTCGTCTCCCATCAAATACTTTGATGCATCTCTTAATTTCTATGAATTTTACTTGAGGAGACAGAGGTGATTGAATGCCACTCGGACAAAACTAAGCAGCGAGGAGGAAGTCATCGTGAACAAGAAGGTACGCGGCGTGATCGCCGGCGTCTCGGGCGCCTGCTTCTGGGGGATCTCGAACGTGTTCATCAATTTCTTGACCAACAACTACGCCGTCTCGGCTTCGTGGATCGGATGTTTCCGCGTGCTCATCGCCGGGCTCGCCTTTATCGCCATCTGCCTCGCGACCTGCAAAGAAAGGCTCTTTGCCATGCTGCGCGACCGCCGCGCGATGGTAGGCGTGGCGCTCTTTGCCATCCTCGGCATCGCCGTCTACCAGATCAGCTACATCATGGCCATCAGCAGCACGAACGCGTCGACCGAGGCGCTGCTCACCCAGCTGAGCCTCATCTACATCATGGTCTACACCTGCGCCCGCGACCGCCGCGCCCCGATGGCGGCCGAGCTCTTCGGACTCGCGTTGGCGCTCGTCGGCGTCTTCTGCATCGCGACCAAGGGAGACCCCGCCGCGCTCGTGGTGGGCCTCGCCGGCCTCGGCTGGTGCCTGCTCGACGGCGTTCTCGGCTTCCTGCATAACACGCTGCCGCTCTACGCGCTGGACCGTTACGGGTCGCTTTCCGTCAACGCCGTGGGCATGACGCTCGGCGGGCTGTTGCTCATCCCCGTCGCGCAGCCTTGGGCCGGCGCGCCCGCCCTCGACGGCATGGGCTGGGCCGCGTTCGGAGCCACCACGCTCTTTGGCGCCATCCTCGGCTACCTGCTCGCCATGCAGGGCCTTAAGGATTCCGGCCCCATGCTCGGCAGCCTGCTGCTCGTGTTCACGCCCATCGTGGCGACGCTCGCAAGCGCGGCGCTTCTTGGCACGGCGATCACCACGTTCGACCTCATCGGCCTCGTGTGCATCGTCGCGATGATGGTCGTGATGTCGCTCGCAAAGAAGGAGCCGCGGGCCAGCGAGGACAGCAACGGACTCGAAGCCGATGCTCGCATGTCGGAAGCGGCGTAACCGCTGGCCCTTCCCTGATCATGATGTGAACGTCACTCCCGCCGAGAAGCCCCCGACCCATCTCATGCGATTCGCGCAAGCGAGCGAGCGCAACGAGCGCTGAGCAATGAGGTGGGCCGGGGGCTTCTTGTTGCCTCGCCGGATATATGCGGGCGGAATGAATTACATCAGCTTGCAGACGTTCTGGGCAAAGGCCACCGGGTCGGCCACGGGCAGGCCCTCGGTAAGAAGCGCCTGGTCGTACAGCAGCGAGGTGTAGAGCGCGAGCTTGTCCGTGTCACCGGCCTCCCGCGCGGCCTGCAGCTTTGCGAACACGGGGTGCGCGGCGTTGACCTCGAGCACGCGCGTGGCCTTCGGGGTATCCGCGCCGTCGGGGCTGGAAGCAAGCACCTGCTCCATCTCGAGCGAGACGGGGCCCTCGGCAGAAACGCTCGACGGCGCGTCGTCGGCGGACGTCAGGTGCGCGGAGACGGTGACCTTGGCCACGGCGTCGCCGAGCGCCTCCTTCATGGCGCCGAACAGGCCCTCGTTGGCCTTCGCGGTCTCCTTGGCGGCCTCCTTCTCCTCGTCGGTGGCGAGGTCGAGATCGCCGGAGCTCACGTTCTTGAGCTCGAGCGCGCGGTCCTCGGTCTCGGGCTCGGCGCCGTCGGCCACGGCCTTCTCGGCGGCCTCGCGGGCAGCGTCATCGGCGTAGACCTTAGCCAGGCCCTTGGCCGTGAAGTCACGCATGGCCTGGAAGCAGAACTCGTCGACGTCCGCGGTGCACAGAAGCACGTCGTAGCCCTTGGCGAGCGCGGCCTTGACGACGGGCATCTTGGCCAGGCGGTCGCGATCGTCGCCGGCAGCGTAATAGATGGAGGTCTGGCCCTCAGGCATGTCCTCGGCGTACTCCTGCAGCGTGACGTACTTCTCATGCTTGGCGCTCCAGAAGAGCAGCAGGCCGGCGAGCTCGTCCTTCTTCATGCCGTAGCTGGAGTAGATGCCGTACTTGAGGCCGCGGCCGAAGTTCTCGAAGAACTTCTCGTAGGCCTCGCGGTCGTTGTCGCGCATGGACTCGAGCTCGGAGGTGATCTTCTTCTCGATGCGACGGGCCATGACCTGGAGCTGGCGGTTCTGCTGCAGGGTCTCGCGCGAGATGTTCAGCGTGATGTCGGAGGAGTCGACGACGCCGCGCACGAAGTTGTAGTAATCGGGCACGAGGTCGGCGCACTTCTCCATGATGAGAACGTTGGAGCTGTAGAGCTCGAGGCCCTTCTGGTAGTCGCGGCTGTACAGGTCGAATGGCGCGCGAGCAGGAATGAAGAGAAGCGCGTCGTACTCGAGGTTGCCCTCGGCGTGGAGGGTAAAGGTGCGGGCCGGCGCCTCCCAGTCGTGGAAGGTGGACTTGTAGAACTCGTCGTACTCGGACTGCTCGACGTCCGCGGCGCGCTTCTTCCAGATGGGGGTCATGGAGTTGAGGGTCTCGAGCTCCTCGTAGGACTCCCACTCGGGCTTGTAGTCGTCGCCGGTGTCCTCCGGCTTCTCCTTCTGGCGGGACTTGGAGACCATCATCTGGACCGGGTGGCGCACGTAGTTGCTGTAACGCTTAACGAGGTCCTTGAGCGTGTACTCGGAGGTGTACTCGTCATAGCTGGCGTCGTCGGTGTTGTCCTTGAGGGAGAGGATGACGTCGGAGCCGCAGGTCGCGCGATAGGCCGGGTCGTCGGCGGGCACGGCCTCGATGGTGTAGCCCTCGATGCCGTCGGAGGTCCAGCGGTTGCACTCGTCGGAACCGAAGGCGCGCGTGACCACGCTGACCTCCTTGGCCACCATGAAGGCGGAGTAGAAGCCCACGCCGAAGCGGCCGATGATGTCCACGGCGTCGCCCTGGGCCTCGGCGTTCTCGGCCTTGAACTCCTCGGAGCCGGAGTGGGCAATGGTGCCGAGGTTCTTCTCGAGCTCCTCGGCGGTCATGCCGATGCCGTTATCCGAGACGGTGAGGGTGCGGGCGTCCTTGTCGTAAGCAAGCGTGATGGCCAGGTTCTCCTGGTCGATCTGGGCGGAGGCGTCGGTCAGGCTCTTGAGGTACAGCTTGTCGATGGCGTCCGACGCGTTGGAGATGAGCTCGCGCAGGAAGATCTCGCGGTTGGTGTAGATCGAGTTGATCATGAGGTCGAGGAGCTTCTTGCTTTCGGTCTTGAATTTACGCATAGGTTCGCGTTCCCTTCTTCGAGCGATATTCAACAGAAGTGTTCCTACCCGAGTCTTCGGCTAGATATACGCCGCCGCTCAGAAAACTTTAGCCGACGACGCTTAGATTTACAGTTGTCTGCGCATATTGTGCACAGTAAGGGGCCCTTGCTGTGTAAATAGGGCTTTGCCCGCCGCGCTGATAGGCAATGCCCCCGCAATTGATACACCCCGACGCTCCGCACGCGAGGCTTTCACCACTTCGCTCCGCTCCGTCTGATCAAAAAATCCAGGTTGTGCGCGCTTTATT
>CAVIBB010000018.1:0-26443 GCA_963640745.1 Paludibacteraceae bacterium | reverse complement strand
CCACGGCATCGGCAACAACGTGACCAACGAGAAGGGCGAGCACGACCTCTTTATTTACAACTGGGGTATCCGCTGGGATCTCTACCAGCAGCTTGGCCACCCCGCGGTCAAGAGCCTCGACGACCTCGAGAGCGTGTTCAAGGACATGCAGGCCGCCTGCCCCACCGGCGACGACGGCAAGCCGACCTACGCGATGTCCATCTGGCCCGACTGGGACGGCGCCAACGTCATGTACGTCAAGGGCCTGGCAAGCGCCTATTACGGCTATGACGAGCTCGGCCTCGGCCTCTACGACTCCGCCACCGGCAAGTTCATGGGCGCCCTGGACGACGACGGCCCCTACATGGAGGCCCTCAAGTTCGTGAACAAGCTCTACCGCGACGGTCTCGTCGACCCCGACTCCATGACCCAGACCTACGACGAGATGATCACCAAGGTCCGCAACGGCAACGTGCTCTTCTCCATCTTCGACTTCGCCGGCTCCACCGCCTACAACAACGACGCCCACATCGCCGACGGAAAGATCATGCTCCCGCTCGTGCCCGGCGACGCCTCCGTCATCGTACAGGGCCTCTCGACCTCCGGCCAGGGCCGCGTCTGGTCCATCGGCGAGCTTTGCGACGACCCTGACCGCGTCATGCAGGTCATCAACTGGCTCTTTACCCCCGAAGGCGCCCTCACCAACCTCTACGGTCTCAAGGGCCTCATGTGGGACTACGACTCCGACGGCAACACCGTCTTTACCGACCTCGGCAAGAAGTGCTTCGAGGACCCGACGACCGACCTTTCCGGCATCGAGTGGACCTCGCCGAAGACGGGCGCCACGTACACGCTCTCCGGCTCCTACTCCGACGGCTCCCTGCAGCTCAACAACACCACCTGGGCCAACGGCGCCAAGAACCCCGAGGCCAAGGACGACTGCTTCTATCAGGGCACCTGGGCATCCAACATCGTCGACGCCCAGAACGACGCCGAGAAGGACTGGCGCGAGACCACGGGCGCCAAGAGCCAGTGGGAGTACCTCAACTCCGTCAACTACACGGTGATCCCGCCCGCGAACTTCGCTGAGGGCACCCGCGACTCCGAGCTCGAGCTCACGTGGCAGCAGGTCATCAAGACCATCAAGGAAGGTTCTTGGAAGGCCATCTACGCCAAGGACGACGCCGAGTTCGCGAGCCTCGTCAAGGACATGCAGACGACCTGCGCCGGCTACGGCTACGACGACTGCGTGGCCTGGTGCGACTCCGAGGCCTCTCGCCGCTTCGGCCTGCAGGAGAACTAACGGTTAAGGGGCCCGCGCGTCGGGGCGCGGGCCCGACCTCGAGGAGGGAAGACGCGGGTGAAGATCACGATCGAGTCGCCGTTTGTCCAGGCGGGCATCAAGGCAACGAACCTGCTCATCGTCAACTTCTGGCTGATAGTGGGGTGCGTGCCCGTCGTTACCGCCGGGGCCTCCGTGACGGCCGCCTTCACCGTGCTCCTCAAGATGAGCGAGGACCGCGAGGACGTCGGCATCACGCGCGCCTTCTGGAGCGCGTGGGTCGCCAACCTCAAGCACGGCGTGGCGCTCACGCTCGCGCTTCTTGCCTGCGCATGGAGCGCCTGGATGAGCTGGCAGCTCTTCGAGAAGCTCCCGGACAACCCCGTCGGCTTCCTCATCGTTGCCCTTCTCATCGTGGTGATGTCCTTCGCGCACTTCGCCTACGTCTTTCCCCTCGAGGCCCGCTACAGGAACTCCCTGCTTCAGCAGATGCGCAACTCCCGACTCATCTGCATCCGGTTCTTTGGCAAGACGATGATGCTCGCCGGCGTGCTCGGCCTGCAGGTGCTCATTTTCGGCTTCACGGCCCCGGTGCTCACCTACGCAGGGCTCTTCTTCGCCCCGGCGCTCGCCGTCTACACCACCTGCCAGGTCGCCATGCCCATCTTCCGCGTCCTCGAGGGCGACGGCATGGCCGACGACGGCATCACCATTTCGAGCGAACGCGACTGGTAAGGAATTTCTCGCATGATACAGATCGCCATCGACTACTACCCCGAGCACTGGGACCGCTCCATGTGGGAGCCCGACGTGCGCGCCATGGCCGAGCTCGGTGTTCACGCCGTGCGCGTGGGCGAGTTCGCGTGGAGCCGTATGGAGCCCGCTGAGGGTGCCTACGACTTCGAGTGGCTCGACGACGCCATCGACCTCATCGCCCGATACGGCATGAAGGTCATCCTCGGCACGCCGACGAACTGCGCGCCCCTGTGGCTCTACACGGAGCACCCCGATACCGTCCAGTGCGAGCGCGACGGCCAGCGTACCCACCTGGGCATTCGCGGCCACCGTTGCCAGACCTCGCCGACCTTCCGCGCCTATGCCGAGAAGATCGTGCGCAAGATGGCCGAGCGCTATGCCGGCCGCCCCGAGGTCCTCGCCTGGCAGATCGACAACGAGGTCGAGTCCAATCACTGCACCTGCCCTTCTTGCCGCGAGCGCTTCCAGGAGTACTGCCGCCGGAAGCACGGCACGCTCGAGCGGCTCAACCGCGACTGGGGCACCGTCGTGTGGAGCGGCGAGTACTCCGACTGGTCCCAAATCGAGTGCTTCAACACCGCGTGGGTCAACAAGTCCGACTGGTTCAACCCCGCCTACATGCTCGATTACGAGCGCTTCTGCTCCGAGACCACGGCCGAGTACGTGGCCTTCCAGGCGGCGCTCATCCGCGAGTACGACCCGTCCGCGACCATCACCACCAACGCCTGCTTCGGCCTGCATGTACAGGACTTCTATAAGGAGTTCGCGTCGCTCGACGTGGCCTCCTACGACAACTACCCGCCGCTCGAGATCCCCGAGGACGCGGGCGAGGTCTACTCCAACGCCTTCGCGCTCGACATGGTCCGCGGCTGGAAGAACCAGAACTTCTGGGTCATGGAGCAGCTCGGCGGGCCCATGGGCTGCTGGGCGCCCACGACGCGCGCCATGGAGCCGGGCATGCTCGAGGGCTATGCGCTGCAGGCCGTGGCGCACGGCGCGGACATGCTCAACTTCTTCCGTTGGCGCACGGCTTCGACCGGTGCCGAGATGTACTGCTATGGCCTGCTCGACCACGACAACAAGCCGAACCGCCGCCTGAAGGAGCTTGAGCTTTTGGCCGACCGCCTGTCAAAGGTCGAGGGCCTGGACCAGACGACCGTCGAGGCTCAGGTCGCGCTCGTCTTCTCGCCGGACCAGAACTACAACTTCGCGAACCAGGCCCAGAGCCGCGGCTTCGACTACTGGCGCCAGGAGCGCCTCTTCCACGACACCCTCATGGCCCTGGGCGTGAACGTGGACGTGGTGAGCGATTCCGAGCCGCTCGACCCTGCGCGCCACAAGCTTGTGATCGTGCCCGCGTATGCCGTGACCAGCGACTCGTTTGTCCAGAAGCTCGAGGCCTACGTGGCGGCCGGCGGCCACGCCGTCCTCACCGTGCGCTCGGGCGCCAAGGACGAGGACGGCAACTGCACGGTGGGGGAGTACCTGCCGGGCAAGTTCGCGGCCCTCTGCGGCTGCCGCGTGCTCGAGAGCGACGCCATCGGCGAGGCCGTCCAGACCGTGCGTGACTCCAACGGCAACGTCCACAACATCGGCGTGTGGTGTGACCTGCTCGAGCTCGACGGCGCCCGCGCCATCGCCGAGTACGACCAGCGCTACTACGCGGGCATGCCCGCCGCCTGCCGCAACGACTACGGCGCGGGCACCTGCTCCTACGTGGGCACCGTCGGCGACAAGAGCTTCCACCGCGCGCTTCTGGTGAGCGAGCTGCGCCTGGCCGGCATCGACTTCATCGAGAACCTGCCCGCCGGCGTGGAGAGCTCCACGCGCTCGGGCGCGGGCCGCGAGTTCCGGTTCTTCTTCAACAACACGATGAAGAGCCACACGTTCTTCTACCAGGGAAATCGAGTGACCCTGCAGCCGCTGGAGGTAAAGATCGCCGCCTCCGACGGGGCATGGGTCTAGCACCCGAACACATCCGTCACCGCAGTTTCAGTTAAGGAGCGAGCGTCATGGCAACCGTCAGCTTGAAGCATATCGAGAAGGTCTATCCGTCCGAGAACGCCGGGAAGAAGCACAAGAAGGCCAAGAAGGCCGAGCCGGCCGCCGAGAAGAAGAGCAACCTCAAGGAGACCGAGGAGGGCGTCGTCGCCGTCGAGGACTTCAACCTCGAGATCGCCGACCGCGAGTTCGTCGTGCTCGTCGGCCCCTCCGGTTGCGGCAAGTCCACCACGCTGCGCATGGTCGCCGGCCTCGAGGACATCACCCGCGGCGAGCTCTACATCGACGGCAAGCTCATGAACGAGGTGGCGCCCAAGGAGCGCGACATCGCCATGGTCTTCCAGAACTATGCCCTCTACCCGCACATGACCGTGCGCCAGAACATGGAGTTCCCGCTCAAGCTCCGCAAGATGGGCAAGGACGAGATCGACCGTCGCGTCGAGCAGGCCGCGCAGGTCCTGGGCATCACGCAGTACCTCGACCGCAAGCCGAAGGCGCTCTCCGGCGGCCAGCGCCAGCGCGTGGCCATCGGCCGCGCCATCGTGCGCGACCCGAAGGTCCTGCTCATGGACGAGCCGCTCTCCAACCTGGACGCGAAGCTGCGTAACCAGATGCGCGCCGAGATCATCAAGCTCCGTCAGCGCATCGACGCGACCTTCGTCTACGTCACCCACGACCAGACCGAGGCCATGACGCTGGGCGATCGTATCGTCATCATGAAGGACGGCGTGGTCCAGCAGGTGGGCACCCCGCAGGAGGTCTTCGACAGCCCCGCGAACATCTTCGTGGCCGGCTTCATCGGCGTGCCGCAGATGAACTTCTACGAAGGCGAGCTCGTGCGCGGCGCCGGCGACAAGTACGCCGTCAAGGTCGAGGGCGCGCTCATCGAGCTCTCCGCCGAGAAGCGGGCGCGCCTCGCGGCCAACGGCGTCGCGGGCGGCCCGGTGACGGTGGGCGTGCGCCCCGAGCACATCTCGCTCGAGGGCGACCCGAGCAAGATGATCAACGGCACCGTGGACGTCTCCGAGATGATGGGCTCCTCCGTCCACCTGCACATCAAGGCCTGTGGCAAGGACGGCGTGATCATCGTCCCGACCATGGACATGGGCAGCAAGTCCTACGCCATGAACTCGCGGATCGCCTTCACCTTCGGCGGGGACGTGGCGCACGTCTTCGACCCCGAGACCGGCAAGAACCTCGAGTTCTAGCGCGTCTCTCTCCATTCGACTCTTTTGTTCGACTTCACAGATTGGACCGATATGAAGACCTCCTTCGACAACGGCGTGTTCGAGCTTCGCCGCCAGGCCGAGACCCTGCGCATCGAGCCCTGGGGCAAGAACGCCTTCCGCGTGCGCGGCACCAAGTACCCCGAGTTCACCGGCCGCGACTGGGCTCTCACCGAGCCCGTGACGCCCGCCGCCGAGGCCGGCGTCACCGCCGAGCAGCACGAGGACGGCGGCTGGACCATCACCAACGGCCGCATCTCCGTCTGGGTGAACCGCGTGGGCATCCTCACCTTCTATCGCGACGGCAAGAAGATCCTGCGCGAGCACTACCGCAGCTACGACGGCACGATCTCGCGCCAGAGCCGCTGCCTCAAGGTCGTGGCGCGCAACTACATCCCGCGCACCGGCGGCGACTACCAGCTCAACATCAAGTTCGAGGCCAACGACGGCGAGAAGCTCTTCGGCATGGGCCAGTACCAGCAGGCCCAGACCAACATGAAGGGCTGCGTGCTCGACCTCGCGCAGAGGAACTCGCAGGTCACCATCCCGTTCTGCCTCTCCAACCTCGGCTATGGCTTCCTGTGGAACAACCCCGCCGTGGGCCGCGCCACCTTCGGCTACAACATCACCGAGTGGACGAGCGAGTGCTCCAAGGAGATGGACTACTGGATCTGCGCCGACGAGGACCCGCGCGCCATCGTTGAGGACTACTGCGCCGTCACCGGCCGCGCGCCGGAGTTCCCCGAGGATCTCATGGGCCTGTGGCAGTGCAAGCTGCGCTACCGCACCCAGGAGGAGGTGCTCGACGTCGCGCACGCCTGCAAGGAGCACAACGTCCCCATCGACCTCATCGTCATTGACTTCTTCCACTGGCCCTACCAGGGCGACTGGCGCTTCGACGAGACCTACTGGCCCGACCCCAAGGCCATGGTCGACGAGCTCCACTCCATGGGCATCAAGGTCTGCGTCTCGGTCTGGCCCTCGGTCGACCGCCGCAGCGAGAACTTCGGCGAGATGTTCGAGAACGGCATGCTGATCCGCACCGAGCGCGGCAGTATCCAGACCTACGACTACCTGGGCGACTGCCTGGAGATCGACGCCACCAACCCCGAGACCCGCGACTACGTGTGGGCCAAGCTCAAGAAGAACTACGCTGACTACGGCATCGACATGTTCTGGATGGACAACGCCGAGCCCGACTACGCCGTTTACGACTACGACAACTACCGCTACTGGCTGGGCACCGCGCTCGAGTGCACCAACATCTACCCGCAGTGGTACAGCCGCATCGTCTACGACAACCAGGTCAAGGAGGGCCTGCCCTCCGTCAACCTACTGCGCAGCGCCTGGGCGGGCTCCCAGAAGTACGGCAACGTGGTGTGGTCGGGCGACGTGCCCTCCACCTTCGAGGGCTTCCGCGACCAGTTCCAGTGCGGCATCAACATGGCTATCTGCGGCATGCCCTGGTGGACCACGGACATCGGCGGCTTCATGACCGATGACGTCGAGGACCCCTACTTCCAGCAGCTGCTTATTCGCTGGTACGAGTTCGCCGTCTACACGCCGATCCTGCGCATGCACGGCGACCGCGGCCCCTACAACATCCCGAACCTCGACAACTCGAGCTTCGGCGGCGGCTCCCAGCGCACCGGCCAGCCCAACGAGCTTTGGAGCTATGGCGAGAAGAACTTCAAGATCATGCGCGACTACCTTGACGTGCGCCTTGCCATGAAGCCCTACATCAAGCAGCTCTTCGACGAGGCGCACGAGACCGGCGCGCCGCTTCTGCGCCCGATGTTCTACGAGTTCCCCGAAGACGAGAAGTGCTGGGACCTCTACGACCAGTATCTCTTCGGCGACAAGCTCCTCGTGGCCCCGATCTTCTACGAGGACATGTGGGAGCGTGAGGTCTACCTGCCCGCCGGCTCCTGGAAGGACGTTCGCACGGGCGAGGTCTATGAGGGTGGCCAGACGATCGTCTCGCCCGCGCCGCTCGAGTCCATCCCCGTCTTCGAGCGCCAGTAGCCTTCCTGGGGGCAAAGGGAGCGGTTCCCTTTGCCCCTTTGGCAGGTGGGAGGGACAGCCTCTTTACCTTATTAAACAATTGATTCGACGCGAGGGCCGGTCCCCGCGCCACTGCGAAAGGCCTTGAACATGACAGAGTCCATGTCCGAGTTCGGGTACTTCGACGACGTGCGTCGCGAGTACGTGATAACCACCCCTAAGACCCCGCTGCCTTGGATCAACTACCTGGGCACGAACGGGTTCTTCTCGCTCATCTCCAACACGGGCGGCGGGTACAGCTTCTACCGCGACGCCAAGCTCCGCCGCATCACCCGCTACCGTTACAACAACGTGCCTGCCGACAACAATGGCCGCTACCTGTACATCAAGGACGGCGACGACGTGTGGAACCCCGGCTGGCAGCCGACGCGCGCCCGTCTCGACGCCTACGAGTGCCGCCACGGCATGGGCTATACCGTGCTCGCCGGCAAGAAGAACGGCGTCGCGGCCGAGGTCCTGAATTTCGTTCCCGTGCACGACGCCTGTCACGTTATGCGCCTCTCGCTCACGAACGAGACCGACGCGGCCAAGTCCCTCAAGGTCTTCTCCTACGTGGAGTGGTGCCTCTGGAACGCCGACGACGATGACCGCAACTTCCAGCGCAACCTGAGCACCGGTGAGGTCGAGGTGCGCGACGGCGGGCGCATGCTCATCCACAAGACCGAGTACCGCGAGCGCCGCGACCACTTCGCGTTCCTCGCCGTGAACCGCGACGTCGACGGCTTCGACACGGACCGTACGGCGTTTCTCGGCGCCTATAACGGCCCCGACGCGCCGGACGCCGTGGCCGCCGGCGCCTGCACGGGCTCGGTTGCCTCCGGCTGGAGCCCGATCGCGGCGCAGCAGCTGGACGTCGAGCTCGCGCCCGGCGAGTCCTGGACCGCGACCTTCGTGCTCGGCTACGTCGAGAACCCGCGCGACGCGAAGTGGGAGGCCAAGGGTCGCGTCAACCGCGCCAGCGCCTGCGAGCTTGCCGACCGTTACGCGAATGATGCGCAGGTAGATGCTGCATTCGCAGAGCTCAACGCCTACTGGGACGGGCTTCTTTCCACATACAGCGCAAGCACTCCCGACGCGCGCGTGGACCGCATGGTCAACGTGTGGAACCAGTACCAGTGCATGGTCACCTTCAACATGAGCCGTTCGGCGAGCTACTACGAGAGCGGCATCGGCCGCGGCATGGGCTTCCGCGACTCCAACCAGGATCTCCTCGGCTTTGTGCACCTCGTGCCCGAGGCCGCCCGCCAGCGCATCCTGGACATCGCGGCCACCCAGAAGGCGGACGGTTCGGCCTACCACCAGTATCAGCCCCTTACCAAGAAGGGCAACTCCGACATCGGCGGCGGCTTCAACGACGACCCGCTGTGGCTCATCGCCGGCGTCTCCGCCTACCTGCGCGAGACGGGCGACTACTCCATCCTCGAGGAGCAGGTGCCCTTCGACAACGATGCGGCGACGGCTCGCCCGCTGCTCGAGCACCTGCGTCGCTCGATGGACTACACGCTGGCAAACCTCGGCCCCCATGGCCTGCCGCTCATCGGCCGCGCCGACTGGAACGACTGCCTCAACCTCAACTGCTTCTCCGAGGAGCCGGGGGAGAGCTTCCAGACCACTGGCCCGTCCGAGGGCCCCGTGGCGGAGTCCGTCTTCATCGCCGCGATGTTCGTCAAGTACTCCCACGAGTACGCCGACATCGTGGCGCGGCGCGGCGACGACGTGGAGGCCGCCCGCGCCCTTGCCGCGTGCAGCCGCATGAACGCCGCCATCGAGCGCGACGGCTGGGACGGCGAGTGGTTCGTGCGCGCCTACGACGCGGCCGGCCGCAAGGTCGGCAGCGCTGAGTGCGAGGAGGGCCAGATTTATATCGAGCCGCAGGGATTCGCGCCTCTAGCTGGGGTTGGTTTGACCAACGGCCATGCCGAGAAGGCCTTGGCGTCGGTCGAGCGCCTGCTGGACACCGAGTACGGCGTCATGATTTTCCAGCCGGCCTACTCCGAGTACCACAAGGAGCTCGGCGAGGTGTCCAGCTACCCGCCCGGCTATAAGGAGAACGGCGGCATTTTCTGCCACAACAACCCTTGGGTCTCCATCGCCGAGACGCAGGTGGGCCACGGCGACCGCGCCTTCGAGGTGTATCGCAAGATCTGCCCGGCCTTCCTGCAGGAGAAGGCCGCCCGCCACGCGACCGAGCCCTATGTGTACTCCCAGATGGTCGCCGGGCGCGACGCCGTCAACTTCGGCCAGGGCAAGAACTCCTGGCTCACGGGCACGGCTGCCTGGACCTTCGTGAACGTCTCGCAGTACATCCTGGGCCTCAAGCCGACGCTTGACGGCCTCATGGTGGATCCGTGCGTCCCGGCCGTGTGGGACGGCTTCGCCGTTACGCGCAAGTACCGCGGCGCCACGTACGAGATCCGCGTCGAGAACTCCGCCCACGTGCAGAAGGGCGTGGCATCCGTCGTCGTCGACGGCGAGAAGGTCGCGGGGCAGGTGCTTCCCGTGGCGGCGCCCGGTTCGACCGTGCACGTGATCGTCACGATGGGCTAGGGGAAGGACGGCCCCTTTGCCCATTGCCGCCCGCCGAGCCCCGAGGGATGCGGACCGCGCCTCTTGCCTGATCCTCCCTTATCAAGCAGACGCATCCCCCACTTCTTCCCTTCGGCGGCCCGCGTCCCTCGGGGCTCGGCGGGCAACGCGCGCATTGGCTTCATGCATTGACCCCGGGCATTGAACTCGGGCATTACCTAGGGCATTGACCTCGCGTTTTTTGGAGCGACCATGGCAGACGCATACCGCAAGGCACTCAAGCGCGGCGAGCAGGACGCCCGCCGCGCCGTCGCCGAGGGCCGTCACCCCTATCTCACCGACCTCGAGGGCATCGTGCTCGAGGGCCAGACCGCGGGCCGCGAGTCCTGCGGCACGCTCGAGATCCCGCTCGACATGGTCGTCGGGACGGTGACCAAGGGGCGGCAGGCCGCGTTCTCGCGCACCTTCTTGCCGCTGTTGGACGCGGACTCCGAGTTCGCCATCAAATGGGCGCGCCTCTACGACATCCAGGTCGAGGAAGGCTACCGCGACCCCGTGCGCGTCACGGAGTTCATGCATCGTTTCTACGTGCAGGAAGGCAACAAGCGCGTGAGCGTCCTCAAGTACCTCGGCGCTCATAGCGTGACGGCTGAGGTCACGCGCCTGTACCCGAGTAAGTGGGAGGGCGCCGAGCGCAGGCTCTACGGGGAGTTCTGCGAGTTCTGGCGCGCGTGCCCTGTCTACGACATCGAGTTCTCCCGAGAAGGGCGTTATCGGCGTCTGGCCGCCGCCTTCGGTCGCGATCTCCGTGCGCCGTGGCCGGCCGACGCGGTGGACTACCTGCGGCAGAGCTATCTCTTCTTCGCGAGCGCCTACGAGCGCGCCGGCGGGGCCCATCTGGACATCACGCCTGCCGACGCCATGCTCGTTTACCTGGGTGTCTATACGCAGGACCGCATCCTCGACGTCCCGTCGTCCATCGTGGTCGATCGCCTCGGGCGAATCTGGCGCGAGCTCGTGATGCAGGGGATGGACGACGACCAGAAGGTCGATCTCGTGGAGGCGCCCGACCCGGCTGCCACGGACGCCGCAGTCCCGCCGTCCGGCCCCTCGGTCTCGGGCGTGCTTAACTTCTTTATGGGAAAAACAACGTACACGGAGCGTCAGCCGCTGCGCGTGTGCTTTATACACGACCGCCCGGTGCGCGCCTCCGGCTGGGCCTACGCGCATGACCTGGGCCGCCAGCACCTCGATGAGTACTTCGGCGGCATCGTGCGGACCTGCGTCTACGAGGACCGCGCCGACGAGAAGGGCTTTATGGACGCCGTCGGCTCCGCGGTGGGTAACGGCGCCGAGGTCGTCTTCTCCACCTCGCCCTCCCTTATGGACCTGAGCGTCAAGGCCGCCGTGCGTTACCCTTCCGTGCGTTTCCTCAACTGCTCGATTGGCCTGCCGCACCAGCTCGTGCGCTCCTATTACGGCAAGATGTTCGAGGCTAAGTTCCTGCTCGGCGCGCTCGCGGCGAGCCTGGCCGAGAACCATCGCGTGGGTTACCGGGCGTATTACCCCATTCTCGGGACCATCGCGGAGATAAACGCCTTCGCGGTGGGTGCCGCGCTCGTGGACCCGCGCGCCCGCGTGGCGCTGAGCTGGTCGCGCGGTGACGGTACCGGGCTCGAGCAGGTTATGGCGGAGCAGGGCGTGTCCGTTATGAGCGGATCCGACGTGGCCAAGCCGTGGGGCGGGGCGGGGGAGTACGGGCTCCACCTGCTCGATGGCGGCGTCATGCGCGACGTCGCGGCGCCCGTGTGGCACTGGGGCCGCTACTATGAGCTGATCGTGCGAAGCCTTCTCCACGGGTCGTGGGATGCGGAAGGCGGGCCCGTCGGCGCGGTGGCCGGTACGGGTGGCGCGGGCGAGAAGGCCGTGAGCTACTGGTACGGCCTTAGCTCGGGCGTCGTGGACGTGAGGCTCTCGGGAGACGTGCCCTATACCTCAAAGAAGCTCGTCGCGCTGCTGCGCCAGGGCATCGTTTCCGGCGCCGTCCATCCCTTCGCGGGGGAGCTGCGCAGCCAGGGCGGCGTGGTGCAGCTCGCGGGCTTCCCGGCGCTTTCGAGCAACGCGATCGTCGGGATGACCTGGCTTGCGGACAACATCGAGGGATCGCTTCCGTCCGGCTGGGAGATAAGCGAGCGCGCCCGCGCGGCGGCGAGCGTCGCGGGGGTGCCGGGCGTGCTTGACGCGGCGGGCGCTGCGGGGCGACCGGGGTCGCCCGACGTGCCGGGCACCGCGGGATCGGCGGGGGTACTCGTGCGATGAAGATCCTGGCCATTGCCGACGTCGAGGAGCGCTGCTTGTGGGATTTTTACAATGAGGAGCGCTTCGGGGACGTCGACTTGATTCTCTCGGCCGGCGACCTCGATGCCGATTACCTCGAGTTCCTCGTTACCGTGACCAATAAGCCCCTGTTTTACGTGCGTGGCAACCACGATGATGCGTACGCTCGACGGGCGCCGGGCGGCTGTATCTGCCTGGAGGACTGCGCCTACGTTTGGCACGGGCTGCGCATCGCGGGGCTCGGCGGGTCTATGCGTTATCGCGACGGGCTCAATATGTATACCGAGCAGGAGATGGCGCGGCGGGTCCGCAGGCTCGAGCCCAAGGTCAAGCTGCTCGGCGGGGTCGATATCCTGCTTACGCATGCGCCGGCGCGCGGCGTGGGCGACATGGAGGACCTGCCCCATCGCGGATTCGAATGCTTCGCGGACGCGCTTGAACGCTGGCGGCCGGAATGCCTGGTGCACGGGCATATCCATCAGGGGTACGGGTCTCGCTTCGAGCGGGTGCGGCGCGCCAAGTGCGGAGCTCGGGTGATAAACGCCTGCGGCTACCACGTGTTCGAGCTCGACGAGGACCGCTGCCGGGACCGCGGCTGGAAGGGGGCGCTGGTCAACGCCGACGCCATGCGCCGCGAACACGCTCGCCTCGCTGCGGAAGGCGGCGCAGCCCTCAACGGCGCATGCTGGTAGCGCGACGGCAGGCGAGCGCGGGCTTCCCGGGTCTTTTGGGGCGCGCTCGGGCCCCTTTTCCGCCCGACGCGCACAAAAAATCGGGATTGTGCGTGCTCTATTCGAATATTGATGTATAGAAAGAGGAGCGCCAACTGGGTAAACGTCGCTTTTGGACCCGTTTGGACGCCCAATCGAGCCCTCGCTACTCCGCCAACCCTCGAAAATCCACGCAGAATCGCGAAAAAATGATCACGCACGGCCCGATTCGGCCCAATTGGGCCTTCCAGGCACGGCTTAACGTGCGAGGAGGCCGTCGCACCCCAGCTCGTGCGCCCCGCGGCCTCGGCGACGTGCGGGTTTCCGGCCGTCGCGCGTTCCATCCGCCGACGTACGCGCCGGCCGTCCGCGCGACTTCGCTACAATAAAGCGCACATGTCTAAATCCGTGCCGATGAAAGGACACGCCGTGCAGTTCAAGGGAACCGTCTTCCGCTACGGCCGCGACATCGATACCGACGTCATCATCCCGGCCCGTTACCTCAACACCTCCGACCCGGCGGAGCTCGCCAAGCACTGCCTCGAGGACCTCGACACCACCTTCGTCGAGCGCGTCAAGCCCGGCGACATCATCGTGGCCGACGAGAACTTCGGCTGCGGCTCCTCCCGCGAGCACGCGCCCGTGGCCATCAAGGCCGCCGGCGTCTCCTGCGTCGTCGCCAAGAGCTTCGCGCGCATCTTCTACCGCAACTCCATCAACATGGGCCTGCCCATCCTCGAGTGCCCTGAGGCCGTCGACGCCATCTCCGAGGGCGACGTCGTCGACATCGACGCGGACACGGGCACCATCACGGACGAGACCACCGGCGCCGTCTTCCACGCGCAGCCGTTCCCGCCCTTTATCCAGGAGATCATCAACAACGGCGGCCTGGTCGAGCGCACCAAGCGCGTCCTGGCGCAGAAGAAGGGCGAGTAACCATGGCATCCAAGACCTACCGCATCTGCTCGCTTCCGGGCGACGGCATCGGCCCGGAGATCATCGCCGAGGGCAAGAAGGTCCTCGAGGCCGTCGGCAAGAAGGCCGACGTCGAGTTCGTCTTCGACGACCAGCTCATCGGCGGTGCGGCCATCGACGCGACCGGCAGCCCGCTGCCGCAGGCGACCCTCGATTCCGCCCTCGCGAGCGATGCCGTCCTGCTCGCAAGCGTCGGCGGCCCCAAGTGGGATTCCACCGATCCCAACGCCCCGCGCCCGGAGCAGGGCCTTCTCGGCATCCGAAAGGCGCTCGGCCTCTACACCAACCTGCGCCCGGTCAAGATCTACGACGCGCTGGCCGGCGCCTCGACCCTGCGCCCCGAGGTCATCAAGGGCGTCGACATGGTGCTCGTGCGCGAGCTCACGGGCGGCCTGTACTTCGGCCGTCGCGAGCGTTTCTACGACGAGGAGGGCGCCGGCGCCAACGGCGGTCGCGGCCAGCGTGCCTACGACACGCTCGAGTACCGTGAGTACGAGGTCGAGCGCATCGCCCGCCAGGCCTTCGAGGCCGCGCGCAAGCGCCGCAACAAGGTCACGAGCGTCGACAAGCGCAACGTCCTCGAGACCTCCCGCATGTGGCGCGAGGTCGTCCACCGCGTGCACGACGAGGAGTACGCCGACGTCGAGCTCGAGGACCTGCTGGTGGACAACACCGCCATGCAGCTCATCAACCGTCCGGCCGACTTCGACGTCGTGGTGACCGAGAACATGTTCGGCGACATCCTCTCCGACGAGGCCGCCCAGATCACGGGCTCGCTCGGCATGCTCGCCTCCGCGAGCCTGGGCGACGGCGTCTCGCTCTTCGAGCCTTCCGCCGGCTCCGCCCCCGACATCGCGGGCCAGGGCGTCGCGAATCCGCTCGCCCAGATTCTCTCCGCGGGGATGCTGCTCACTTACGCTCTCGACATGACCGAGGAGGCTGGCTGGATCGAGGCAGCCGTGGAGCGCGTCCTCAACGAGGGGTGGCGCACCCGCGACATCGCCGACGCGAACACCCCCGCCGACCACATCCTCGGCACCGCCGAGATGGGCGACAAGGTCGTCGCGGCGCTGTAGGTGCTGGCGACGCCGCCGATGCCGCTGCGCGCGGAAAAAACGCCTCCGCTGGGATGCTGATGGTCCCAACGGAGGCGTTTTCTCTGCATATGAGGTTTTTCTCGCCCCAGCGGAGGCGTTTTCTCCGCGCTGAGGCCCAAGAAATCCCAACGAACGCGTTATTTCCGCGCGGTTCCGACCGGGCCTCCAGGGGCTTCTTGCTTTGCAACGCTAGAGCAGCGAGCCCTCGCGACGGATGTAGATGCGCTTAGCGAGCCCGACGGCGCCCGCGTACCCCGCCACGGCGACGGCAAGAAGGGCGGCGAACTGCGCCGGCGGCGCGACAAAGTCGAGCGCCTCGCCCAGCGGCGTGAACGGCAGCGCCGTAGCTACGGCAAGCCCTGCGACGCCGAGCACGATAAGCAGCCAAGCGGCGTGGTCGCGCCCCAGTAGGCGCTTCTCGCTGCGCATGAGGTGGACGGCGAGCGTCTGCGTCCACATGCTCTCGATGAACCACCCGGCCTGGAAGGTGCCCGCGAAGAGCGCCTGGCCCGCCGCGTCGAGCGTGCCCCAGCTGCCGCCCGCGATGGCCGGGCAGATCCAGAAGAAGAGCGCGGCGAACGTCGCGACGTCGAACACGGAGCTGATGGGCCCGAACGTCACCATGAAGCGGCGGACCGAGTCGGTGTCCCAGCGGCAGGGGCGAGCGATCATCTCGTCGTCCACGTTGTCCCAGGGGATCGCGGTGCAGGTCAGGTCATAGATGAGGTTAAGCAGCAGGAGCTGGACGGCGGTCATGGGCAGGAAGGGGAGAAGCACCGCGGCCACCAGCACGCTAAAGATGTTGCCGAAGTTCGAGCTCACGGTCATCTTCACGTACTTGATCATGTTCGCGTAGGTACGGCGGCCGCACTCGATGCCGTGCTCGAGCACCATGAGGTCCTTCTCGAGCAGGATGATGTCGGCGGCTTCGCGCGCCACGTCGACGGCCGAGTCGACCGAGATGCCGCAGTCGCTCTCGCGCATGGCGGCCGCGTCGTTCACGCCGTCGCCCATGTACGCCACGGCGTGTCCGAGCTCGCGCAGCACGCGGACCACGCGTGCCTTCTGGGCGGGGGAGAGCTTGGCGAAGATGCTCGTCTCCTGCACCGCCTCGGCAAGCTGCTCGTCGTCCATGCCCTCGACGTCCACGCCCGTGAGCACGTGCTCGGCGGGGATGCCGATGGCGCGGCACACGTGCGCCGCGACGCGGGGAGAGTCGCCGGTCAGGACCTTGGTCGACACGCCGTGGGCGGCAAGGGCGCGCACCGCCGCCGCAGAGCTCTCCTTGGGCGGATCGAGGAAGGCCAGGTAACCGATGAGCACCATGCCGCGCTCGTCCTCGGCGGTAAGCGAGCCCGCGCCCGCCGGGTCATCCTTGCGGGCCACGCCCAGCACGCGCATGCCTTCGTCGGCAAGCGCCTCGCCGCGCTCCGTCACCGTGCGCACGAGTTCGTCGGTGAGCGGGAGCACCTGTCCGTCGACCTCGACTGCGTCGCAAACGGCCATGATCTCCTCGAGCGCGCCCTTGGTCACCATGCGGGTGCGGCCGTTCGCGTCGCCCACGACGATGGAGAGGCGGCGGCGATCGAAGTCAAAGGGCAGCTCGTCGATGCCGTGGTAGCGCTCGGCGAGCTCCTCGGCGGTCACGGCTCCGCCGTTCGCGGCGGCGTCGACCTCGTCGGTCCCTTCGGCAAGCGCGCGGTCGATGATGGCGTTGTCGATGAGGTTCTTCACGCCGGTGGAGAAGTAGCTGTTGAGGAAGGCGTAGCGCAGCACACGCGCGTCCTCGCGGCCGTTGACGTCAAGGTGGCGCTCGAGCACGATGCGGTCCTCGGTAAGGGTGCCGGTCTTGTCGGTGCAGAGCACGTCGACCGCGCCGAGGTCCTGGATGGCGTCGAGGCGCTTGACGATCACGCGGTCACGGGAGAGGTCGACGGCGCCCTTGCCCAGGCAGGTGGTCACGAGCATGGGGAGCATCTCGGGGGTGAGGCCCACCGCCACCGAGAGCGAGAAGAGCAGCGCGTCCACCCAGTCGCCCTTGGTGATGCCCGAGGCGAGGAAGACGAACGGCAGCATGGCGAGCATGAGGCGCATGAGCAGCTTGGACGTGGAGCTGATGCCCTTGTCGAAGGAGGTCTCGCGCTTGCGGCCGGCGAGCGTGCCCGTCGCCTCGCCGAACATGGTGCGGGCGCCGGTGGCCACCACGATGCCGCGCGCGTTGCCGGAGATCACGGTCGAGCCCATAAAGGCGAGGTCGGCGAGGTCGGTGAGAGCGCATCCCTCAACGCCGGCGCCCTCGTCGAGCCGCGGGCGCTTCTCCACCGGCTCGGACTCGCCGGTAAGGGAAGCCTGGCTTACAAAGAGGTCACGCGCGGCAAAGATGCGCAGGTCGGCGGGGACGACATCGCCGGAGGAGAGATGAATGACGTCGCCGACGACGATCTCGTCGATGGGGGTCTCGTTGCCGCCGTCGCCGTCGCGCTCGACCTCGGCCGTGGACTCGACCATCTCGGCCAGGGCCTCGGCGGCCACGGAGCTCTTCTCGTCCTGGACGAAGCGCAGCACGCCCGAGACGAGCACCATGATGCCGATGATCAGCGGAGTGGAGAGGTCGCGCTCAGAGCCCGTGGCAAAGACCCAGTCCGTGAGGACCGAGACGAACGCGATGAAGACGAGGATGTAGGTGAAGGGGTCGGCGAAGGCCGCGAGGAAGCGCAGGGGCAGCGGACGATGGGCGACGCGGGCCATGGCGTTGGCGCCGTAGAACTCACGGGCGGCCTCGACCTGGTCGGGGCTGAGGCCTTCTTCGCTCGAGTTGAGCTCGCAGAAGAGCGCGGCGCGGGAGGCTGTGGCGGTGTGGCGCAGCCAGTCCTGCTGGCTCTCGCGCGCGGCGCGGCGGCGCGGCTTCTCGGTGAGGGTCTCGGTCTTCGCGGCAGTGCTGAAGAGGTTGCGCAGCGTCATGGCGCACCTCGCAATCCCGGGATATCGAAAAGGCCCCCGGCGCTGAGCCGGGAGCCCGTGGGAGCACTTTGTGCGACCTCATCGGCGCGGCTGTTGGCGGCGCCGTTTACGCGAGGCGGGCGCCTGCCATCCCGAGGGCGGGCGCTTCTCCCATGGACTGAGTGAGCTTGCGTTCGTGACTGTGACTGCATCCGTCAGACATGGGGCACCTCCTTGGGGTCTGGGCCGCCGGGCCCGAGTTACTTCGATTTTACCCGCATGTTCACGGGAACCGGAATCAACCTCGGGCATCCTACCAAACAACCAGCGCGTTTGGCGAGTAAGGGTTTTGTAAAACGACGGGGACACACGGGACCCACACGTCGGACCTACGCCGCCGCCGGCCCGTCGTTAGACTTATCGCTTTTATGGCTATCGCACCATTCGGTCAGGATTGCGGTAAAAGCGTCGTTAAGAGAGAGGCCACGGCTAAACGCCTCATCGGTAAGCCTGTAAATCAGGTTCTCGGGGATGGTCACCTTAAACGTTGCCGTTCCCCCACAAGACCAAAACGCCATGCTCTCGTCGAAGTACTCACTGAGGTCGGCGCCTTCTTCCGCAAGCCTGTCGAGTTCCTCAGTCGTGATTTCTGTCATAGAACTTGCGCTCCTTTTCTGATGCATGACGGGCTGAGATGATTCGGATGGCTGAGTCTCGAGGTGCGTAAATGATGGTGAAGTATTCACCTCGGTTTCTTGCGACTGCTTTGATTCGTTGTTCATGGTTAATGTTGCTTTGTACGAAAGCGAACGACCCTTGAAGCAATTCGGCCGCTTCTTCGAAGCTGACGCCGTGCTTCTCCTGATTAAGACGCGCCTTGTCGATGTCCCATAAGTATCTCATGCGCTAATCCTTAGCGTAATCATTGCAGTTAGATGGGTCAACCTGAGCTCTTCTGCGGAGTCTTTCAGACCCCGTCCAGAGCCGCTCGCCCAGCTGTTCGCGCGCAGGCTGGCGCTCGTCGATGGCGCGTAGGCGCGCCGTGAGGTTTGCGCATTGCGGATCGACGAACCCTTCGTACGGGAACTCACGCCCGGCTATCTTCCAGCCGTCAAGTAGGTAGATTCCGTTGTCGAGCCCGCCGACCATCGCGTCGATGTCCGCCTCACCGACGACGCCGACGGACAGCCCGCCGCCAAAGAAGTTGCCGACGACCTGTGCGAGCCGAGCGAACGCGTAGGAGGCGTCGCAGGTGGGCGTGCGGTAGCCCTTGAGCTCGCAGTAGGCGAGAAACGCCTCGACGGACTCGCGTTCCCCGTTCCAGTGCAGGTAGACGCCGAGTTCCTTGCGTGGCGTGGTGATAATGGCGCGGTTACCCATCAGAGGTCGCCCCGTATCGCGGCATAGGTCTCCTCGACGACGGGTCGCCAAATCGCGGGCACGAGGTCGCCGTCTGGCAGCTGGGAGGAATAAGCTGCGAATTCCTCTGCGGATGCGATGACGCCGAGGTCGGTGAGCTCGCGGGCGGCCCGACGCAGATCCTGCACGTCCGCCGCGCTGATGTCGTCCTCGAGGCGCAGGTAGGTGCTGTCGGTCACAATGCCGCCCTTGTAGGGAAGCAGCGTGAGGACGGCCAGGCAGGGAATCGCCTTTATTGCGACGTCGGCGGGAAGCCCGACGTTGCGGGCACAGAAGGCTCGGTTCTGGTCAAGAAGCAGCAGGTGCTCGGGCGTGGCTCCGGCCACGACAAAGACGCCTCGGTAAGCGAGGCGCCATGGCGCGGCTATCTCGAGCTCCGCCTCATTGACCTGCAGCGGGTTTGTCCGGACATAATCGTCGACGATCCAGCGGTTTATCCAGAGCCGCTCGCTCACAAGGGCGCCTGCCTCGCCCCTCGCGCGATCGGGGCCCGCCAGGCTCGGGTGTTCCTCGCTAACGATGCCCAGTTTCTTGTTCGCGTAGGCAAGCAGGCCGTCCATCGCGCGGTAAAACGGCGCGACATCCTCGGGCCGGACCGGTTCGCCCTCAGCGGGAATCAGGACGACTCTCCGTGCGCCCACATCGATGCTTGTGCTCATGGCTGCTCCTATCTTCCGAATTTGGTGCGAAAGATAGTAGCGACAAAGCATCTTACAGAATTCTTCCGGGATTCTTACTGAATTCTTCCTGCGCAGATATCGGCTTGTGTAGGCTGGAACGATTTAACTATTAATGCCATGAACGGCATGATCTGCTCGGTGGGCGCGCAATAATCCCGACGACGCCTCGCAGACGTGCGCGAGTTCGTCGGTTTTCGTCGGATTCGCCGGCCGCTTTTCAACAAAGGCCAGCTCGCACGACGCAAAACCATGCGAAGAGGCAGCCCCTCGCATCGTTCGCCTCACATAGTATGCGTCGAGAAGACCGGGTCATCCTCCCAGGGGACCACGCCGTCGGCCGACTCGAGCGTCGCGGGAACATCGATGATCCGCTGGTTTACGGAGCCGCGGAAGCGCAGCGTGATGTCGTATTTATCCTGTACAAACGGCCCGTCGACGAGCACGTCGAGCGTGTCGAGGATCCGGTCGGTCACCTCGCCCAGGTTCCACGCGCCGCCGGGCGCGAGCTGCTCCCACGTGTGGCCCGAGTACATCCAGATGCTTTTCTCGCCTGCCCCGCCGCGGGGGAAGCGGTCGCGCACCCTCTCGAGAAAATCGACGAGCCCGGTTTGGTTCTCGGGTTCCATGGGCTCGCCCCCGAGGACGGAGAGACCGGCCACGTAGTGTGGCTCGAGCGAAGCGATGATCTGGTCCTCAACCTCGCGCGTGAACGGCTTGCCCGCGGAGAAATCCCACGCGACCTCGTTGAAGCAGTGGGGGCAGTGCAGCCTACAACCGCTCACAAAGAGCGTCGTGCGAACGCCCGCGCCGTTGGCGATGTCGCAGTACTTTATTTCCGCATAGTTCATGGCAGGCTCCTCGACCGAAGGCACTCCAGTATAGGCCTCAGGTAGTATGGAGGGGTTGAATCAAACCGAGACCAGGAAGGATATTCCATGGCCGAGTTCGTCTACCAGTTCTACAAGGCCCGCAAGGCCGTCCACGACAAAGTGATCCTCGACGACGTCACGGTCGGCGTCTACCCCGGCGCCAAGATCGGCGTCGTCGGTCCCAACGGCGCGGGTAAGTCGACCCTGCTCAAGGTCATCGCTGGCCTGGAGGACATCTCCAACGGCGAGGCGCACCTCACCCCCGGCTACAGCGTCGGCCTTCTTCAGCAGGAACCGCCCCTCGACGACACCAAGACCGTCAAGGAGAACATCGAGATGGCCTTCGGCGACGTCATCGCCAAGGTCGCCCGTTTCAACGCCATCGGCGAGGAGATGGCCGCTCCCGACGCGGATTTCGACGCGCTCATGGAGGAGATGGGCCAGCTGCAGACCGAGATCGACGCAGCCAACGGCTGGGACCTCGACTCGCAGCTCTCCCAGGCCATGGACGCCCTGCAGTGCCCCGACCCCGATGAGTCCGTGGCGCACCTCTCCGGCGGCGAGCGCCGCCGCGTCGCCCTCTGCAAGCTCCTGCTCGAGGCGCCCGACCTGCTGCTCCTCGACGAGCCCACGAACCACCTCGACGCCGAGTCGGTGCTGTGGCTCGAGCAGTTCCTTCACAACTACCCCGGCGCCGTCATGGCGGTCACGCACGACCGTTACTTCCTCGACGACGTGGCTGAGTGGATCTGCGAGGTCGACCGCGGGCAGCTCTATCCCTACGAGGGCAACTACTCCACCTATCTTGAGAAGAAGGCCGCCCGTCTCGAGGCTCAGAACCAGCAGGACGCCCGCCGCGCAAAGAAGATGAAGTCCGAGCTCGAGTGGGTGCGCTCGAGCCCCAAGGCCCGCCAGGCAAAGAGCAAGGCCCGTCTTGCCGCCTACGACAAGATGGAGGCCGAGGCTCGCGCGTCCAAGAAGGTCGACTACACCGACATCCAGATTCCGGTCGGCCCGCGCCTCGGCAACAAGGTCCTGGTCGCCGATCACCTCTGCAAGTCCTTCGGCGACCGCGTGCTCATCGACGACCTGAGCTTCATCCTGCCGCGCAACGGCATCGTCGGCGTCATCGGCCCGAACGGCGTGGGTAAGTCCACCCTCTTCAAGACCATCGTGGGCCTCGAGGACGTGACTTCCGGCTCCCTGGAGGTGGGCGAGTCCGTCAAGCTCTCCTACGTCGACCAGATGCGTGAGGGCATCGACCCCGACAAGACCCTCTGGGAGGTCGTCTCGGGCGGCAACGACTTCATCCAGGTCGGCGACCAGGAGATCCCGTCGCGCGCCTACGTGGCCGCCTTCGGCTTCAAGGGCAAGGACCAGCAGAAGCGCGCGGGTGTGCTTTCCGGCGGCGAGCGCAACCGCCTGAACCTCGCACTCACCCTCAAGCAGGGCGGCAACCTGCTGCTTCTTGACGAGCCCACCAACGACCTCGACGTCGAGACCCTGGAGTCGCTCGAGGAGGCCCTCGAGGCGTTCCCCGGCTGCTCGGTGGTCATCTCCCACGACCGCTGGTTCCTTGACCGCGTGGCCACCCACATCCTCGCCTGGGAGGGCGACGACGAGAACCCGGGCCGCTGGCACTGGTTCGAGGGCAACTTCGACGACTACCAGAAGGACCGCGAGCGCCGTCTGGGCGCAGAGGCCTCGAAGCCGCACCGCCTTCACCGAAAGCTTACGCGCGACTAGCGATTAAACATGCGTTTAGGTGCGTTTATGCCTTGACAGGCATCTAAGATGGGCAGGCGTTCCCCGCTGGGGGCGCCTGCTTTTCTTGTCTGTGGCCCGGCGTTTCGGCGCCGGATTTTCTATGTTCGGAGGTTGTTTATATGGGCGAGAAGAAGATCCATACCCGTAAGGCGGTCATTATCGGTGCGGGGCGCGTGGGAAGCCATGCGGCGCTTTGCCTTATGTTCCAGCACCTGGTCAACGAGATTGTCTTTCTCGACGTGAACCCCGAGGCCGCGGCCGCCCAGGCCGGCGACCTGAACGACCTCGCGTCCGGGCTCGGCGACAACTTCGTTATCCGCGTGGGCGACTATTCCGACTGCGGCGACGCTCACTTCGTCATCATGACCGCGGGCCGCAGCCGCCGTCCCGGCGAGACGCGCCTCCAGATGCTCGGCGGCACGGTCAAGATCCTCGAGTCCATGGTCGGGCCCATCCGCGACTCGGGCTTCCACGGCATCCTCATCAGCGTCTCGAACCCCTGCGACGTGGTGACCGAGTACCTCTATCGTAACCTCGGTCTTCCGCGCGGCCAGGTCTTCGGCACGGGTACCCTGCTCGATTCCGTGCGCCTGCGCCGCGCCCTCTCCGAGATCATTGGCGTCAACTCCAAGCAGATCCAAGCCGTCTGCATGGGCGAGCACGGCGACTCGAGCTTCATCCCGACCTCGCACATCTCGGTCCAGGGCATCGACCTGCGCGAGTATCTCGCGGTGACCAACTACAAGGCGAGCGACATCGACTTCGCCGACGTCATGAAGCGCGTTCGCGAGTCCGGCAGCTCCATCGTGGCCGGCAAGGGCTGCACCGAGTTCGGTATCGGCTCGGTCGTGGCGAGCATTGTTATGGCGGTCCTCCACAACGAGAAGATCGTGGTGCCGCTTTCTGTTCACCTCGAGGGAGAGTACGGCGAGAGCGGCATCTGCGCGGGCGTGCCGTGCGTGCTGGGCGACGAGGGCATCGAGCGCGTGCTCGAGATCGATCTTTCCTACGATGAGCGCAAGGCCATGCGCACGAGCTGCGGCATTATCCGTGATTACGTCGATCAGGTCATGCCGGAGGCCTAGGGGCATTTGGCGGATATGCATTGCTTGGCGGCCCTCTCGCTCGGTGCGGTAGGGCCGCTTTGCATGTATATGCTCTTCGGCTAAAGACGCGTTGTGCCGTAAAATGTGGTCCGTTGTGTCGAGTCGAGGGAGAGAGCTTCCAGTGAAACGTATTCTTATCATCGCCACCGGCGGCACTATCGCCTCCACTTCCGACGGCGCGGGCCTGACGCCTACCGCCACTGGTCAAGAGCTTGCTGACAAGGTGCCCCTGCTCGACACTATCGCTGAGTTGGATTTTGTTCAGCCGATGAACATCGACAGCACGAATATGCGCCCGCGCGACTGGCTGCGTATCCGCGACGTCGTCGTCGGCGCCTACGATCGCTATGACGGGTTCGTTGTCCTGCATGGCACGGATACGATGGCCTACACGGCGGCAGCGCTTTCGTATTTGATTCAGGACAGCGAGAAGCCGATTGTTCTCACGGGCTCGCAGCAGCCGATGGCGAGTCCTTTTACGGATGCAAAGCTCAATCTTTACCAGGCCGTTCTTTACGCGGCCGACGATGCGAGCCGCGATGTTTCCGTGGTCTTCTCCGGTAAGGCGATCGCGGGTACGCGCGCGCATAAGCAGCGCACTATGAGCTTCAACGCCTTTATGAGCATGAACTATCCGTCGCTTGCCTACATCCGCAATGATCGCATCGTGCGGGCGGGTGCCGGCTCCGGCGCCACGGCGCCGGAGCAGCGCGCGGGCGCGGCTCCGCGGTTCTACGACTGCATGAACGAACATGTCATCGTGCTTAAGCTCACGCCGGAGTTTCAACCCACTATCTTTGAGCTGCTCAAGCGCGATTACGATGCCATTATTCTCGAGACCTTCGGCATCGGAGGCATCCCCGACACGCTGCACGACGCTATCTTTGGCTGGGTCAATTCCGGGCGTACCCTCGTCGTGACGACCCAGGTTCCCGAGGAGGGCCTTGACCTGGGTGTTTACGAGGTCGGTCGTGCGTATGCCGACAATCCCGGCGTGCTTAAGGGCGACGACATGTCCACTGAGGCGCTTGTGGCCAAGACGATGTGGGTTCTGGGCCAGTCGCGCGACCCCGAGGTTGTCAGGGAGCTCTTCTACCGTGAGATCAACCACGATCGTATGCCTCGATAGGCCCAGCTTAATCCGATTGAGCCCAAACTCTGACTTTTGCACGACTTAATTCGGATGCGCCGCTATCAAAGCGTTTTGAGGGACGAATCAACAGGCAAAACAGCGGCTTGAGACCCTTCGCTACTGAGTACTTTTAAATTAAGTCGTGCAAAAGTCAGAGTTCCCTCTGCCGAGGCTCGGCAGAGGGCCTTTTTGGTTGAAACGCCATGGAGTTTGCAGCGTCGATTCGGTCCTAGAACCCGAAGATGCCCTTCAGCCAGGCGACGAAGTTATCCCACCAGGAGGCTTGGGCGGCTGCGCCGTCGGTTTCGGCTTCGCCGGACGCGTCCGCGTTGCTTTGGTCGGAATCCTCGCCAAATGCCGCCGTGTATGCCGAGCGGTCGATGGTGTCGGCCGAGACGCTTCCGGCGGAGCTCTCGTCGTAGCCCGTGGAATAGGTGCCGGTAACGGTCACGGTAATGGCTGAATCTCCAGCAACAACCGTTTGACCTGCGGCGATGATGGTAACCGTCTTGCCCTCGGAGTCAACGATCCTTGCTCCGTTCGCCACGTTCAGGGCGCTTACGGTGGAGTTCTCCGTCACGACCCAGGTGGAGGTGGCCCCGACATTAACGGTGATGGGCGCCTCGGAGGTGGAGCCCGCCGCGTTCTCCTTGATGTCCGCGGCACCTGTCCAGGTAGTGCCGTCGGTCAAGTGCAGGTCGATGCTCGAGATGGTGTCGGCCACGACGTTGCCCTTAAGCTGCTGCTGGATGCCCGTGAGCTTGACCGTCGCGCCGTTCGACCCAGCGGTGCCCCAGTTATTGGAGTCGTTGCCGGCGGCATAGAGCAGGCCGGCGGCATCGGAGTCGAAGTCCAGCGCCGTGTTCTTGAGCACCACATCGGCGCTCGTGTTGGTGAGGTAGAACATCGATCCGGATTTGATCGCGCTCTTGAGGGTGGAGTCCACGGCCTGGAACGTGGCCGTCTCGCCGGTGGCGGACTCGGCATCGCCCGATGTTGACTGATAGATGATCACGCCGTCTGCCACGGGATCGCTCGCGGTTTTATCGGTCTGGGTGCTCTCGAGCGTCGAGTTGCGAATGAGCACGGTGTTCAGGCCTTCCATGCCCACGAGCTGGCTACCGGTCGCCTTGCCGGTAATGTTTGAGACCTGGATATCACCGGTTGAGTAGAGGATGGGTGAGCCGGAGCCCTCGGTCGAGATGGTGCCGCCGTCCAGTGAGATGGTCCCGCCTCCACGGTCGGTGGCCACGCCCGCGCAATGGTCGCCTTGGGTCGAAACGGTCACATCGCCCGCGAGGATGGTGCCGCCATAGGTCGCGTCGAGGCCGCGCGAGTTGCCGGCGGTGGTCTCGATAGTCACGTTCTTTGCGAGAACGGTCGCGTTGTCGGTGGCGAAGATGCCGTTGGAGCCTTCGCTCGTCGCGCTCAGCTTAGAATCCTGGATGGTCACCGACGAAGCCTCGCCGACGGCAAGAAGCACGGAGTTCAGGCCATAGAAGTTGCAATTATCGCCGTTGGTGTCGTCGCCGGATTTGGTAAGCGTGACGTCGGATAGGGTGAGCAATCCGCCGTTC
>CAVIBB010000017.1:0-27422 GCA_963640745.1 Paludibacteraceae bacterium | reverse complement strand
GCTGGTCCTGGTCGGCGGTGTCGATGCCGTAGAAGCACGGCCACTTGACCATCGGGCTCGCGCTGCGCACGTGGACCTCGGTGGCGCCGGCCTCGCGCAAAAGATCGACGATCTGGTTCGACGTGGTGCCGCGCACGATGGAGTCGTCGACCATGACGAGCCTCTTGCCTGCGACGACGTCGCGCAGGGCGTTCAGCTTGAGGCGCACGCCGCGCTCGCGGAGCTCCTGCGTCGGCGCGATGAAGGTGCGGGCGATGTAGCGGTTCTTGATAAGGCCTGTGCCGTACGGGATGCCGGATTCCTTGGCAAAGCCCTCGGCCGCCGGGCAGCCGGAGTCGGGCACGCCGATGACGAGGTCGGCTTCGACGGCCGTCTCGCGCGCGAGGACGCGTCCCATGTTGTGGCGCACCTGGTAGATGGACATGCCGTCCTTGATGGAGTCGGGGCGCGAGAAGTAGACGTGCTCAAAGATGCAGTTGCACAGGCCGCGCGGGCGGCAGCCCATCTGGGAAGAAAAGCCGTCGTCGGAGATGCGGATGATCTCGCCGGGCTCGACCTCGCGCACGTAAGAGGCACCGACGGTGTCGAGCGCGCACGTCTCGGAGGCGACGACCCAGCCGGCGCCCTCGGGCAGCTCGCCCAGGACGAGCGGGCGGATGCCGTGCGGGTCGCGGAACGCGTAGAGCGCGTTGTCGCGCACGAGGACCATGGCGTAGCCGCCCTCGAGCATGCGCATCGTGTGCGCGATGCCCGTGCGCAGGCTGTGGCCGCGCTGCGTAAAGAAGCCGATGAGCTTGGCCGCCACCTCGGAGTCGGTGTTCGAGCGGAACGGGATGCCCATCTCGATGAGCTCGTGGCGCAGCGAGTCGAAGTTGACCAGCGTGCCGTTGTGCGCCAACGCGATGATCACGTCGTTGATCATCGAGAGGTGCGGCTGCGCGGACTCCCAGCCCTTGGCGCCGGCCGTGCCGTAGCGGCAGTGGCCGCACGCGACCTTACCGGGCATGGCAGCGAGGTCGGCGTCGGAAAAGACCTGGGTAACGAGGCCGAGGTCCTTGCGCACAAGGACCGTTTTGCCGTCACCGACGGCGATGCCGGACGAATCCTGCCCGCGGTGCTGCAGGGCATGGAGCGCGAAGTAGGTCATGCGGGCCACGTCGCGCCCGGGCGCCCAGATGCCGAAGACGCCGCACTCCTCGTGGAGCTTGTCGTCGTCCTCATCGGTCGCGGCAACGGGCCCCATTTGCGCGCGATTCAGATATTCGAGCTTCTCTGACACGAAGTTCTCTTCCTCTCTCAAGCTGTTCGAGCGGAATAGTTGCTGGTAAGAGGCGCGGTTGATGTCGCGCCGGTTCCCTGATTTTGCGGCCTTAGGCTTCCTCGGAAGACTCCCCCTCGGTTACCACGGCCTCATCGTCCATCGGCTCGTCGGCATACTCGTTGCCGCCCTCCCCGACGTCGGCGGTCGTTCCGGCATCCGCCGCCGAGACCGTCGCCGTGTTCGCCTTGGGCACGCAGACGAGGATGACGCGGCCATACTCGCTGTCCGTGTAGCTGCAGGTGCACAGGCTGAGCACGTTCGACGCGTTGGCAAGAAGTTCCGAGGCGTCCGACACCTGGGCGCTTGCCTTGCCCAGGAGGTCGGTCAGGTAGCTGTGGAAGGCGTCGGTCGACTCGAAGTCGAAGCGACGGACGTTCTCGTCGTCACCGTCGGTTTTATAGGAGAAGACCGGCTGGAGCTCGTAGGTCGCGGTCTCGGTCACGTACCAGATAGTGCTCACCGAATCGAGCATGCCCTGGTTCTCCATGTCGGCCACGGTCTTGAACATCGAGCCGTTATAGAGGTGGTGGCCATAAATGATGGTCTGCTGGTCGAGCATTCCGGGCTTGACGTTCTCGCAGTCGAGGAAAATCTGGCCGCCCACGGAGTAGTTGCCCTCCGCGGTGGTGCGCAGATACTCGTCGTTATCCGACCCCTGGTAGACGGGGTAGTTAACGACCGTGCCGGGAATCTGGACCCAGCCCACGACGTCCGGATTCACGGCCTTGAGGGCATCCCAGTTGACCTCGGGCGCGGCGATGCCGGTGTCGTCGACCTTGGCGTAGGTTGCGAGCTTCTCGTTGACCTGATCCTGCTGGTGGTACTGGTATTGGTTGTAGGCCCACATGCCGCCCGCCGCGACCAGAAGGCCGATGCCCACAACAAGCAGGATAGTGGAGACAATGCGGGCGCGGCGCCGCTTGGGGCTGCGTCGCTTCTTGCCGCCGCGGGGGCCGTTGTCAACATAATGGGACTTGTGGCGACCGTTCTTGCCATCGCCGCCACGGGTATAGCGCACCGGCGCGACGACCTGGGTGCGCGAGAAATCCTCGGATTCCTTGAAGTGTCGGGCCATCTACTAGGCCTCGGCCATCTTCTGCTTGAAGTCGACGATGACCTGGCGATACTCGGGCATCGTGGCGCCGAGGATCTGGGTGGCGTAGATGGCCGCGTTCTTGGCGCCGTTGATGGCCACGCAGGCCACGGGAACGCCGGACGGCATCTGCACCATGGAAAGAAGCGAGTCCATGCCGCCGAGGTCGGACGTCTTCATGGGGACGCCGATGATGGGCAGCGGGGTATACGCGGCAACAACGCCGCCCAGGTGAGCGGCCTTGCCCGCGGCAGCGACAATCACCTTGATGCCGCGATCGGCGGCGGAGGCGGCCCACTCGTGGACCTTCGCCGGATTGCGATGGGCGCTGGCGATGACCAGCTCGTACGGGACGCCGAGCTCGTCGAGCTGGGCGGTGCAGCCCTCCATGACCGGCATATCGGACTTGGAACCCATGATGATGCCGACGAGCGGCTTCTCTGCGGTGTTAGACACGCGCTTCTCCTCCCCGCGCTCACGCGCGACACGGTCGCCTCATGCAAGCCCTCAGTATACGCGAGCAGCCAGCTCAGGGGGCAAGCCGGCCGCTTTGCACACGCCTTCGCAACATGCCGGCGAGGTGGCGCGGGACCCGTGCCGGGGCAACCCGCGCAAGAAACCCGTCCCCAAACGGCCGGCGGCCGGGGACGGGCTTCTTGCCTTGACGTTAGTTTCCGCGGCTCGCGCGCCACATCTTTATGAAGCGGCCGACGCCAGCGCGCTCAATCTGCTGCACGCTCCTGCTCGGCAGAGAAGAGATGAACTGCCTCCCGTAACGCTTCGTGACCAGGCGCGAGTCGGCAAGGACGAGGACGCCCGTGTCGCTCGACGTGCGGATCAGCCTCCCCGCCGCCTGCTTCACACTGATGACGGCGTCGGGCAGCGAGTACTTCCACCAGGCGCGCTGGTCGCGGGCCTCACGCTCCTTGACCAGCGGGTCATTGGGACTCGCAAAGGGGAGCTTGGGGATCACGACGCAGCGCAGCGTGTCTCCCGCGGCATCGAAGCCTTCCCAGAACGATTTGAGGGCAAGAAGCGAGAGGTTCTTGTCGGCGACGAAGCGGTCGCGCAGGCGACGCGCCGAGGCCCCTCTTCCCTGCTGCTCGAGCTCGAGGCCCGCCTCCGCGAGCCGCGGAGCAAGCGCTTCGTGCACCCGCTCCATGTCGCGTCGGTTGGTAAAGAGCGTGAGCACCGACCCTCCCATGGACACATGCACGTCGTAGAGCAGCTCAACCAGCGCGTCGATGTAGCCGCGCTCGTTCGGCGCGGGCATATCCTTGGCCACGACGACGCTCATGTTGCGGTCGAAGTCGAAGCTGGAATCCAGCCGCAGGTCGCGGTGCATGCCGCTCCCGGCACGGTCCAGGCCGACCGCGGCATCGAAGTGCTCAAAGCTCTCCCCCACGGCGATGGTCGCCGAGGTGAACACGACGCTCTGCATCTCGGGCAGCCAGCGCTCGGCGAGGTCGGCGCCGATGTCGAGCTTCTCGGCGCAGAGCTTCTCCATGTTCATGCGCTTGCGTGAGCGGCTCAGCTGCGCGGAATACACGTAGGCCGGATCCGGCTCGACACAGATGAGGCGGACCCCCCGGTTCAGCTCCTCGAGGAAGCGCGCGGACTCTCCCAGGTCGGAGGCGGCGCGGGCATCGGTCTCGCGCAGCGCGGACGCGGCCTCTTTAAGCTCCTTCACCGCCTGGGCGAGGACCTCGGCCGCATGCTCACCGGCTTCTGCCACCGCCGACCACTCGTCGCCCTCCCGCACCGCGCCGTCAATCCACAGCGTGACGAGGTCGTAGCCGCCCTCGCCGCCGCGGGCCATCCCCGCGAGCCCGTGCGCCGCCTCAAAAAGGTCGGCGGTGGCGATGCTCGCGCGCGCGATCGTTGCCGACGCCTTGGCAAGAAGCCCCGTGACGAGCGTGGAGTTATCCAGCTTGTTCACCTGGGCCAGCAGGTTGCGAATGACGCCCGTCTTCATGCCGCCGAGCAGCTCAAACGCGACGCGCGCCTCCTCGCCCGAGACCTCGACGGCCCACTGGCGGCGCGCCTCCGACTCGAAGGCATGGGCCTCGTCCACGACCCAATGGCGGATCGGCGGCAGTATGTTGCCGTCGGCATCCACGTTGCGCAGGAGCAGCGAATGGTTCGTCACGACCACGTCTCCGCAGGCTGCACGACGGCGCGCGCCGTGGAGTAGGCACAGGTTGGGGTAGTACGGGCAACGCGACTTCAGGCACTCGCCCGACGTGGTGGTGAGCATCGAGCGCGGCACGTAACGCCAGCGAATGCCCAGCGCGTCGAGGTCCCCGTCGGGGGACTGGCACGCAAACGCGTAGCACACGGCGAGCGCCGTCAGCATATCCGCGGCCACCGCGTTGTCCGAGCGGCCGTCCCTCTTTCCGGCGGCGATGGGCAGGTCCTCGCGCACAGCGCGGTCCATGCGGTGAAGGCACGGATAGTGGTCGTAGCCCTTCAGGCTGTGGAACTCCAAACCGTCGGGAAGGGCCTGCGCGAGTGCCGGCAACTCATGGGACACGAGCTGGTCGGTAAGGGCGTTCGTCTTCGTCGCCACGCCGACCGTCACGTTGTTGCGCTTTGCGTAGAGCGCCATCGGCAAGAGATACGCGAGCGACTTTCCGACGCCCGTGCCCGCCTCGATGGCGCGGTGGGTCGACTCGGAAAGGGCGCGGGTGACCTCGCGGGCCATCTCCTCCTGCTCCGGCCGGCGCTCGAGGCGCTCGTACATGCGCGAAGCCACGCCACCCTCGCGCAGCTCGGCCGTGACCTCCTCCGTCGTGGGGCACGTGGCCGGACCGTCGAGCTCAGATGCGTCGAGACGCAGGTGACCCGCCGCGCTCTCGACGAGACGCGCCCTCGCCGCGGGCAGCGAGAAGCGAACACCCTCGTCGGCGAGCGCAAGCTGCGAGAGAACGGGCCTGAACGCCCACTCCACCTCGGGATGCATGTCCGCCAAGAAGCCCATGAGTCCCTGCGGCATATCTGCGAGCGCACAGAGGATGATCCTCCACATACCGCAGAGGGCATCGACGTCGTCGGAGGAGTTGTGGGTCACGGCGGCGCAGCCGAACGCGGAGGCCATGTCGGCCAGGCGGTGACTCGAGAGGCGCGGCAGCGCGATGCGACTGAGCGAGAGCGTGTCGATCCAGATGTCCGAGACGCCCTTGCCGCCTGGCACCGCCTCGATGAAGGTGCGGTCGAAGGTGGCGTTGTGGGCGAGAACGGGCGCTCCGCCGACGAACTCGGCAAGTTCCGTCACGGCCTCGCGCGGGCTCGGGGCGCCGGCGACGTCTACCTGCGAGATACCGGTCAGCTTCTGAATCTCGGGCGGGATGGGGCGGCCGGGATCGACGAACGTCTCAAAGCGCTCAACCACCTCGCGGCCGGAAAGCCGCGCGGCACTTATCTCGATGAGCTCGCAGTCCTTGAAGGAGAGGCCCGTGGTCTCGGTGTCCAGCACCACGATGTCGTCCTCAAGAAGGCCGAACCGGGCCGTCTTGGCCCGCTCGGCGAGCGTGGCGTAGTTCGCGCGCACCGGCTCCGGTGTCCCGGGCATGATAAGTTCCTCGAGGCTGACGCTTGCGGCCTCGTGCTGCATGTCTTGGGACATCGCTACCCCTTGTGGTTGTAGTTTTTATTAAGAATGGATAAGGTCGCGAACAAGGCGGGAAGCCTACTGCTCCTCAGGCACCTCCTCGGCGACCTCGGGACGCGCGACTTTCTCCATCGCGAGCTCAACAAAGCGGGCGCAGAGCTCCGGGAACTCGATGCCGCCGTGACGCGCAGAATCCGGCAGCAGGCTCGCGGCCGTCATGCCGGGGATGGTGTTCGTCTCGAGGATGACGGGCTCGCCGTCGGCGGTGACGATGAAGTCGCTGCGCGAGCAACCGGCACAGCCGAGCGCCCTGTGGGCGACCTGCGCGGCGGCCTGGGCCTTCTGATAGACCGTGGCCGGAAGGCGCGCCGGAATGACGTGGTGCAGCTCGGACGGCTCGTACTTGACCTTGGAGTCATAGAACTCTGCGCCGGTGACCACCTCGACGATGGGGAGCGCCTGGGTCTCGTCGTTGCCAAGCACGGGAACGGTGATCTCGGTGCCCACGATGCACTCCTCGATGAGCACGCGCTCGCCGTCCTTGCCCGCGAGCTCGATGGCGGGACGCAGCTGGCAGCGCTCGGTGACGCGCGTGATGCCGAAGCTGCTGCCGTTGCCGGATGGCTTGACGAAGAGCGGCAGGCCGAGCTCCTCGATGACGGTGTCCACCTGCTTCTCGCTGAGCTGGGTGCCGGCGGGGAAGTCATAGCCGCGCGGCGCACGAAGGCCTGCCTTGGCGTAGATGACCTTCGCGACTTCCTTCTCCATGGACGCCGCCTGGGCGAGCACGCCGGAGAAGGTGTACGGAAGGTGGAGCACCTCGAGAAGCCCTTGGATGCAGCCATCCTCGCCGTAGCGGCCGTGAAGCGCGGGGAAAGCCACATCGTAACCCCCGCGCGAGACCTTCTCGATGAACTGCGGCTCGGCGATGTCGATGAGGTCGACCTTGGAGAATCCGAACTCAAGAAGCGCCTGCTGACATTCGGCGCCCGAATGCAGGGAAATCTCGCGCTCCTCGGACCATCCGCCGGCCAAAACCACGACCTTTAGGGCCTTCAGTTCTTCTGTGTTCATGATGCTCCTTAGCCAGACCGCCCCTGCACTGCATCTATACTTCGTCTGGCACAGAGGTTTATTTCCTGTTGAGAGGATACTCCACCGCAGGGACGACTCGTAGACGGGAGCTACATGGATACCGACAACACCCAAAACACCACCGGCATGCGCGATCTCAAGACGTTGACCAAGGGCGAGCTGATGCAGCTTATGGAGGAACTCGGCCAGCCGGGCTTCCGCGTCAAACAGGTTGAGGATTGGATCTGGAACAAGAACGCCAGTTCGTTTGACGATATGACCAACCTTCCCAAGTCGCTGCGCACCGAGCTTGCCGGTAAGCTCACCCTCGGCGGCGTCGAGGAAGTTGCACGTCAGGTCTCCGAGGACGGCAGTCGCAAGTATCTGCTTCGCCTTCCCGACGGCGCGACGGTCGAGTGCGTCGGCATGCCTTCTGGCAAGAAGCTCGCCGTCTGCGTAAGCTCCCAGGCCGGCTGCGCCATGGGCTGCGCCTTCTGCGCGACGGGCGGGGCCGGTTTCACGCGCTCCCTCACCGCAGCAGAGATCTACGACCAGGTCATGCACGTGCGCGACGACTTCGACACGCGCGTGACGAGCGTCGTCTTCATGGGCCAGGGCGAGCCGTTCATGAACTACGACAACACGCTCGCGGCGCTCCGCAAGCTCAACGACCCCGAGCAGGGCGGCATCGGCGCGCGTCACCTCACCGTCTCGACCTGCGGCGTCATCCCCATGATCCGTAAGTTCTCGCGCGAGCCCGAGCAGTTCACGCTCGCCGTTTCGCTCCACTCCGCGGTGCAGAAGACCCGCAACATGCTCATGCCCGGCGTCAAAAAGTACTCGCTGCTCAACCTCTATACGGTCATGGGCGAGTACGTGGATCGCACCGGGCGTCGCCCGACCTACGAGTACGCCCTCATCGGCGGCGTCAACGACACCCACGAAGAGATGGCGGCTCTTTGCGACTTCTGCCGCGACACCCTGGCCCACGTCAACCTCATCCAGCTTAATGAGGTGCCCGGCTCGAAGCTCCAGCCTTCCACCGAGCGCAGGGCGCAGGACTTCCAGAATGCGCTTGCACGCGTCGGCGTCGAGGCGACCATCCGCAATTCCCGCGGTGCTGACATCGACGCCGCCTGCGGACAGCTGAAGCAGCGCCTATCGTAAACGCAAAGATAAATTCCTAAAGAATAAGGGCGTCTCCGAAAGGAGGCGCCCTTATTTGTTGCTCAATCTAAGATGAAGGGGAGAACGAGGCCTTAGTAACCCAGGGCTTCCCACTGCCTTTGGGTTGCCTGCACGTTCGGAAGCGAACTGGTGTCCTCAATCACATTCCCTTGAATGCCCTCAAGAACCTCTGATACGCGCTGATAACCCTCATTTACCGAGTGCGCGAGCTTCTCGATTTCAGCTTTTGCGGTATCCGAAAGAACATGCTCATAGAAGACATATCCAGCGACAGTGAAGAGAATTGTGCCGACAAGCGCCGTCTTGACCTTCATGTTAGAGCTCACCGTCCTCGCCGGAGAGCAAAGAAACCAAGTGCGCGAGCTGGTCTTCGTCTACAAACTCAATCTCCAGCTTGTTCTTCCCTCGGACGTTCTTGACCTTAACGTTCGTGTCGAGGGCCAGGCGAAGCTGTCGCGCGGCTCGCTTAAAGGACTGCGGAGTAGGCTCGCGGCGCTTCACAGAAGGCGTCTCGCTGACAGAAAAGAGCGGGGCAAGGGTTTCTGTCTGACGGACCGACAAACGCTCCTCTACGACCTTCTCAGCGAGCTTGATGCGCCCCTCAACAGAAGGCACTGCGAGGATGGCTCGGGCATGTCCTGCCGTCAGCTTTCCTTCCTCGACCATAGACTGAACTTCTTCGGGAAGATCGAGAATCCTCAGCGTGTTCGTAATGGCAGAGCGAGACTTAGACAGAAGCTTTGCGACTTCTTCCTGGGTGCAGCCCTTTTCTTTGATGAGCTGGCGATAGCCGCGGGCTTCCTCCAGAGGACTCAAGTCTGAACGCTGCAGGTTCTCGATGAGCGCAAGCTTGAAAACCTCTTCGTCGCTGATCTCCTTGATGATAACGGGAACCTCAGCCAAGCCAGCAAGTTTAGCAGCCTGATAACGACGCTCGCCAGCCACGATCTCGTACTTTGAGCCCTTCTTACGTACAAGAAGCGGCTGAAGAATACCGTTTTGCTTAATTGAGTCAGAAAGCTCAGCAAGCTCCTCTTCCTTGAATAGCTTACGAGGCTGGTCTTTGTTGGGAACAATCTGAGAAATCGGAAGTGTGGAATCCGGCTCCATCGCTGCGGTCTCAGCCTCAGCAGTTCCCATAAGAGAGCCAAGGCCCTTTCCCAATGCTTTCTTAGCCACGCCTCGTCACCTCTTTCGCAAGCTTCCCGTAGGCGAGAGCACCCTTACTCACGCGAGCATAAAGGCTAATCGGCTTACCGTAGCTCGGTGCCTCAGCTATCTTGATGTTGCGCGGAATCATAGTCTTGAAGCACTTATTACCAAAGTAAGAGCGGACCTCATCCTCAACTTGCTTGGAAAGCGACGTGCGGGTGTCGAACATCGTCAATACAACGCCGAAGACCTCAAGTTCAGGGTTAATGCTCTTTTGCACCATACGCATAGACTCAAGAAGCTTTGTTACGCCCTCTAGCGCGTAGTACTCGCACTGAATTGGAATTAGAAGTGAATCGGCGGCGCAAAGTGCATTAATTGTCAGAAGGCCAAGAGAAGGCGGGCAATCAATGATGATGTAGTCGAATTCATCCTTAACAGGCGCAAGCGCGTTCTTAAGACACTGCTCACGAGCCATCTTAGAAACGAGCTCGATTTCTGCGCCCGCAAGTTGAATAGTGGCTGGTGCAACAAACACAGAATTGCACTCAGTGGGCTGAATTATCTCTTCAATAGGGTAGTCGTGAAGGACAGAGTCATAAATATCGTGCTCCAGCTCTTCCTTTTCGATACCAAATCCAGAAGAAGCATTACCTTGAGGGTCAAAGTCAACGATTAGAACCTTCTTCTTAAGCTCAGATAGGCTCGCAGAGAGGTTAATTACCGTTGTTGACTTACCGACTCCACCTTTTTGGTTGATGCAAGCAATAACGCGGGTATTTCTATCGGGAAATCCACGCTTTACGTCTCTAAAACTCAAGATTCCTCCCTTGAGTCGATTGTGATTGTGGGATGTAGTAACTATAGAGCAATGTTTCACGTGAAACCTTGGGATTTGGTTTCACGTGAAACATTGCAAATGGCTTTGAAACACCGCTTTTTACGGAACCAGAGGATGATTCTTGGCCATTCCATTCTTCCTTGGAAGCTTTAGCTTTGCATTCCCGGTCTTTCTATAGATAAGAACCTCTCGATGTCCGAAATCACCGGGCAACTCGCATGTTTCACGTGAAACACGTGACAATCCGCAGATCTGAGAAGCATAGTTAAGATTCTGCAGCTCTTCTGAAGTGATGTTTGCCTTTTCAAGAATCAGGCAACCGCTCTTCTTAAGAAGCGGTGTTGCATATTCAGCGATAACGTTAGATTGGGCAACTGCCCTCGCAACAACATAATCAAAAGAAGCAGGCTTCTCCAAGGCCAACTCTTCAGCACGAACATGGAGAGCCATGCAGTTACTTAAGCCAAGGTCTTCAATGAACTCATTGACAGCAGTGACCTTCTTGCCAACAGAATCAATGAAGACACCGCTCATTCCAGTCATGATTGTGAGCGGAATTCCTGGAAATCCAGCTCCGGTTCCAATATCAAGGAATCTAAGCCTTTCTGAGGGCATGAAGTTCATTGAGCGGAGTGGGACAAGGGAGTCCACGAGATGAAGTGTCACAGCGTCTCTCAGAGCCACGATTCTCGTGAGGTTCACCACCTTATTCTTCTCAATAACCATCTCGAGGTGACGAACCATCTTTGAAGCCTGTTCATCAGAGCATTGGATTCCAAGCTCATAGAGCTCGTCAAGCAATTGCTCCTCACATTCGCGACGTTCAATCTCTTCCATCTAGAACTCCTGACAAAAACTTGTGACACACGGTTTTTTGGCAAAAGAAAAGGGAGGAAGCCGAAGCTCCCTCCCTTAAATAGTACCTGGTAAACGGGCCTAGTGAACAGCCGTAATAACAACTCGGCGGTTCGGATCCTCACCCTCGGAGTGAGTGGAAACCTCAAGGTCATCCATAAGGGCAAGGTGAACAAGACGCCGCTCATACGCGTTCATAGGCGCCAAAGCCACACGGCCTTGCTTCTTTGCACGCTGAGCAGCGGAACGAGCAAGACCCTGCACCTTAGACTTACGACGGCTCTTATAGCTCTCGATATCCACGGTAATCGGATAGTAGAACTTGAGCTTGCTGCTCATAAGGGACGTCAAGACCATCTGCAGAGCATCGAGCGTACGACCATGACGGCCAATAAGAACAGCCAGGTCTCCACCGTTAACGTCGAGAATCAGATCACCGTTATCGCCGTCATACTCGTCGATGGAGCAGGAAGTCTCGCCAAAGAAGGAAAGCAGCTCGCGAAGATACCCGACGGCCAGGTCGGCCACCTTGTCGGTTTCCTCATCGGAGAGCTGCACGCCAGACTCGAAGTGCTCGCGGATGGAAGCGAACTCATCGGCAGCGTCGGCACCGAGGGCGGAATCCGTGTCAACAGACTCGGAAACCGTCAGAACCTCCTCTTCCATGCCTACCTCCATAAACATAACTAATTAAATGAATAAACAGGACATACCTTTGGTGCTTTAGTTCTTCTTGTGCTGACGCGGCTTCTTCTCCTTGCGGGTCACGTTGACCTCGAGAGGAGCGTTCTTCGCGCGCTCGGCGGCGTCGGCCTTTGCCTTCTCCATGACCTTCTTGGTCACAAGCTGCTGCTGCACGACCTGCCAAAGAGACGAGGTCACATAGTAAAGAAGGACAGCGGCGGGGCAGGTCCAACCGAACCAGAGCATCATGATGGACATCACGGCGCCCATCGTCATCTGCTGGCTGCGCTGCTCGGGAGCGACGGTCTGAGAGTTCAGCCACATCGGGACGAAGGTCAGCACGCCGAAGAGGACGTCCATGATGATGTACGGCAGGGCGCCGACAAAACCGGACGCGGCGAGCACGCCGGACACGGAGTCGGAAATGGAGGGCAGAATGCTATAGAAGCAGGAACCCTCGGGCACCATCTTGATGACGGTGAAGAGCGCGAAGAAGACCGGCATCTGGAGCAGGAGCGGCAGGCAACCCATAAGCGGGTTGACGTTCATCTCCGAGTAGATCTTCATCGTCTCTTCCTGGAGACGCTGCGGATCGTCCGCGTACTTCTCCTGAATCTCCTGGATGCGCGGCTGCATGACCTGCATGCCCGCGGTCGACTTGACCGACTTCGTCTGCAGCGGCATCAGGATCACGCGGATGATGATCGTCAGGCAGATGACCGAGAGGCCCCAGTCCCCGACGAAGCCCTGGATGCCCTGAAGCACCGCATAAAGGAAGTTAATAAACCAATCCCACATGATTCCTCCGTGGTCATTGACTAGGGAACGGGATCGTACCCACCGTTATGAAGAGGATGGCAACGGCAGATCCTGCGCACGGCAAGAGAGGAGCCCTTGAGGGCCCCGTACTTGTCGACCGCTTGGCGAGCGTACTCGGAGCACGTTGGATAGTAGATGCAGCGGGCCCCGAACAGCGGGGAGATGCGACGTTGATAAAAGCCGACGCCGGCGAGCAGGGCGCGAGAGGCGATGGAACGCCTCTGTACGCCGCACACGCTAGACGCCGGCTTTCTTGATGAGCCTTCTCAGAGAATGCGCGACCTCCGAAGGGGAGCTGTCGTGCGTTCCCTTGGTAGAGAAGAGGATCACGTCGTATCCGTCCAAGGGAAACCCGCACTCCCGCGCCGCCTCGCGCAGGACGCGCTTGCAGCGGTTGCGGTATACGGCATTCCCAAGACGCTTAGGCGCGACAAAGGCGACCCTTGCGGGGTCGCCCTCGTCGAGCTTAGCCATTCGGATGCGCAGGAGAGGATCGTTGAGCCTCTTCCCGCAAGAGAAGACCTTCTCAAAATCGCGCTTGGATTTGATGGTCTCCATCTCTTGTATTTAGACGGTGAGCTTCTTGCGGCCCTTGGCGCGGCGACGGGCGAGAACCTTACGGCCGCCCTTGGTGGCCATACGGGCGCGGAAACCGTGGGTCTTGGCGCGCTTGCGCTTGTTGGGCTGATACGTACGCTTCATAGCTATTCCTCCCGGTTGGGTGTAAACGTCTTTTAGGGCAATAAGCTCAAAGATTGTAAAGGTCACGCCTTCAAAGTGTCAAACATCTCCAAAAAAGAAGTACGCGCGAGCGCCGCGCGGAGGCATTGCGGCCGCGACGAAAGTGCGCCGGAAGTTTTCAAAAACTTTCTTCCAAGCCTGGACGAAACCTTCCAAATAGGCTGAAACGTGCTGCAGCATGCTATGATTTTCCGGCTCTGGATTCATGTTCACGACGAGTTATCGACGGGTTTTCACCAATTGTTGAAAACTTTCGTTCACATCGAATCCGCTCTGAAAAGTTTTCTACAAATGATGAAAACCTGTTGATGAAACGAGGCGAGGCCGAGGTGGCGAGGGATTTCTACCCCATGGTCGAGAAGCGCGAGGGCGCCGACGACATGGACGGCGAAGGCGGGCTCGTCCCGGCCCCGGCGCGCATAGCCGTCTACGACGACGCCGCGGCAGCCCCGCGCGTCGTGATCGTCGAGCCCAAGGACGTGCGCGCCTATCTCGAGGAAGTCACCGCCACGGTAAGCAAGCTCGCGCGTGAGCAGGGCGGCGCCATCCCCTTCATGGTCATCCGCGAGATCGTCGAGAACTTCATCCACGCGTACTTCCAGTCGCCGACCATCACCATCCTCGACGGCGGAAACACCATCCGCTTCAGCGACCAGGGGCCCGGCATCCAAGAGAAGGACCTCGCGCTCGAGTTCGGCACGTCATCGGCGACCGAGGAAATGCGCCGCTACATCCGCGGCGTCGGAAGCGGCCTGCCCTACGCTCAGCAATATATGGAGGACAAGGGCGGCAGCCTCACCATCGAGGACAACATCGCGGGCGGAACCGTCGTCACTATCTCGGTCCGCCCCACCGACGAGGCCCGAGGCGTCGCGCGCTCGGCTACCGGCGGGGCCGCGGCGGCGCAGCCGTGGGGGCAGCCGGCGCCAGGGCGGCAGGGCGGGTACGCGCAACAGGCCTCATACATGCAGCCATATGGGACGCAACAGCCTTATGGGGCCCAGCCGTACGGAGCCCAGCCCTACGGGGGGCCGCAGCCGTACGCGGCCCAGCCGTTCGGGCAGCCCTACCCGCAGCAGGGCTTCCCGCAGCAGGGTTATCAACAACAGGGGTACCAGCCGCAGCCGGCGTACCAGCAGCCCGACTACCAGCAGCAGGGTTTTCAACAGCAGGGTTATCAGCAAGCCCAGCCGGGCCAGCAGCAGCCCTGGCCGGAACAGCCGGCGCCCCAGCAAGCGGCGCCCCAGCAGCCCGCGGGCCCGCAGCTGAGCGAGCGGGGAAGCATGGTGGTCAACTACCTGGCGCAGCACGAGAGCGTCGGCCCCACCGACCTTATCCGCGAGTTCGGGTACTCGGGCCCAACCTGGTCGCGAGAGCTCGCGTCTCTCGCCGCCGCCGGATACATCATGAAGAACGGTCAGAAGTACCAGCTCACCGCGGTCGGGCGCGGCCTGGTCTAGGCAAGAGGAACGACGGGGGAAGGTCTAGCGGACGCGGCCAACGCGTCTGTTCAAAGTTTTCAACAATGCTCTATACTTGACGGCACTTTTCAACAATCGCAAGGACAGAGCAATGGACATCACCCAGGAATCCGACGCCGAGGCGCTGTGGCAAGACGCGCTCGACCTGCTGGCCGACGAGGGCCAGCCGGAGTCGCTTCTCGCCATGTTCCGCAGCTGCACGCCTGTCTCGCTAGAGGACGGCACGCTGCGGGTCGAGGCGTCCATGCGCCTCGTCCTCAAGAAGATCGCGGCGAACACCGAGGTCTTGGAGGACGTGCTCTCTCGCGCGGCGTTCGAGCCGGTCAAGCTCGAGGCGACCCTCGGCGGCAAGCCGGCGGCGCCAAAGCCCCACGTATCGACGATGACGGCCGAGGAGGCGCGCGCCTGGAGCCCAGCCCCGCAGCCCGCCCCCGCAGCCGTAAGCGCCTCTCCGCGCATCGAGGACGACGGCTGGCACGAGGACACCGGGGCCGCCGAGCGCGAGAACCGCCGCCGTCGCGAGAACAACCCGCTGGTAGAGGACGTGGGCTCCGGCGACTCCAAGCTCACGTTCGACCGATTCGTGCGCGGCGACGAGAACATGATCGCCTACGACTCGGCCGTCCAGGTGGCCAACGGCGTCAACAAGAGCTACAGCCTGCTGTTCATCTACGGCAAGTCGGGCCTCGGCAAGACGCACCTCTTGCGCGCCATCCAGAACTACATCGCCGAGAACGACCCGTCGCGCATCTGCGTGTACAAGGACGCGTCGTCATTCATCACCGACTACGTCAACGCGTCGCGCTCCGAGAACAAGTCGGCGGCCGACGAGCTGCGCCAGAACTACGCCGACATCGACGTCCTCATCATCGACGACGTCCAGGGCCTCGCCGGCAAGGCAGGCACCATCAACTTCTTCTTCGACACCTTCAACGCCCTGCGCGCCGCGGGCAAATGGGTCGTTCTCGCCGCCGACCGAACCCCCGCCGAGCTGGGTATGGGCAAGGACGGCTTCGATGAGCGCGTGACGAGCCGCATCGGCGGCGGCTTCACCGCCTCGGTCCAGGTCCCCAGCTACGAGCTGCGCGTGCGCCTTATCGAGAAGTTCTGCGAACGCGCCCTCGAGGACGCCCAGCGCGAGCACCTGGGCGACACCATGGCGCCCATCGCCGCCCCCGTCCAGCGCCTCATGGCCGAGAAGGCGGGCAACAACATCCGCCTCATCGAGGGCTTCTGCCAGCGCTGCCTCATCGCCGAGGGACGCGCCCAGAAGGCCGGCGGGACCCTGCGCGAGGACGATATCCTGCAGATCAGCCGCGAGGTCTGGCCCGCGAACGAGAAGCGCGTCTCGATCGAGCAGGTCCAGAAGGGCGTCGAGCAGTATTACGACATCAGCCACGCCGATCTCACGGGCAACAAGCGCAACAAATCGCTCATGGAGGCCCGCCACGTCGCCGTCTGGCTGAGCCGCGAGCTCTGCGACCAGACCTTGGCCGACATCGGCAAGAAGTTCGGCGGGCGCAGCCACGCCACGGTCATGCACAGCCTACGCGTCATCGAGGAGGCCCGGCACGACCGCGCGTTCCAGGAACGGATAGCCAAGGTCCGCGAGACGATCACGGGAGGGCTGTGACGCCTATGCTCAGATACCGTGTTCAAAAGCTGGCGACAAGCGGTCGGCTGGATGTTGAAAACCCGCGACGTCGTGTCGAAAGTTTTTCTTCACGCTTTGGAATGTTGAGAGACGTTGAGGAGATGTCGGTTTCTGATGAACGTCAATCATCCGTCTGACCTCGATAAACGTTGAGTTATCTACTTTTCAACACGCCTTATTATTACTACTGGTTTTAATGAATATATATAAGAACAAATAGAAGGGTCGCAGATGAAGTTCACCGTCAGCCAGTCATCCCTCCTCAAGGCTCTCTCCGTCGTAGCCAAGGGCATGGGCGCAAACTCCACGCTCCCCATCCTCTCGGGCATCTACATCAAGGCGTCCGAGGGGGCGCTCGAATTCCAGACCAATAACCTCACCATCTCGATCCGCCACCTTATCCCCGCCAATGTGGAGGAGGAAGGCGAGACCGTCGTCTCCGGCAAGGTCCTGACCAACATCGTCAAGACGCTGCCCGACGCGGCCGTCACCTTCGAGGGAGGCGAGCGCACCATCTCGATCTCGTGCGACAAGTCCTCCTTCCGCCTGAACACCCTCTCGCCCGCCGACTGGTCCGGCTTCCCCAACGTCAACGCCCAGCGTGAGATCGAGCTGCCCAGCGACCTTCTCGCCCACATGGTCGACAAGGTGTACAAGGTGACGTCCAAGGAGACCACGCGCGCCATCCTCCAGGGCATCCTGCTCACCGTCGAGGACAACACCATCCGCCTCGTGGCCACGGACTCCTTCCGCCTGGCCGTCTGCGACGCGCACGCCGACGCCCCCGCGGGCGAGGCGTTCCGCGCCATCGTCTCGGGCGGCGTGTTCCACGACGTGCTGACCATGCCCGCCATGACCGAGAAGATCCGCATCGGGGTGGCCGAGAGCCAGGTCGTCTTCACCTTCGGGACCACGACCTTCGTCACCCGCAAGATCGAGGGCAACTTCCCGGACTACAAGCAGCTGCTGCCCGCCTCCTGCGGCACGGCGGTCGAGCTCGACGTGGCCAAGCTGACCGCCGCCCTCAAGCGCGTCTCGGTCATCGCCGTGACGAACGCCTCGGTGCGCTTCGACATCGACGCCGACGGCCGTTTCGTGCGCCTCTCCGCGAGCTCTCCGGAGCAGGGCGAGTCCTCTGAGGTCATCGACGCCGAGGTCGACGGCCAGAGCCTCTCCATCGCCCTCAACTACCACTACGTCTTCGACTGCATGAACGCCCTGGCGAGCTCGCAGAGGCTCCGCCTCGAGCTCCAGAGCTCCGCGCAGCCGGGTATCTTCAAGTCCAACGGCGCGGTCAACTACCTGTACCTGCTCATGCCCGTGCGCCTCTAGGCCGCGGGAAAACGCAGCTCAAAGGGCGTATCGCCGCATGGGACTCGCAGTAAAGACGCTCAACATGGACGACTTCCGCAACGCGGAGTCCCGCCGCATAGAGCTCTCGGCCCGCACGACCGTGCTCGTCGGGCCGAACGCGTCCGGCAAGACGAACACGGTCGAGGCGCTCCAGATGCTCACGGCGGGCTTCTCGTTCCGGCGCCCGTCGCCGCGCCAGCTCGTGCGCGACGGCGCCGAGTCCGCGCGCGTCTCGGCTCGCGTCGAGGGCGACGGCCGCGTGATCGACCTGCGCTGCGACGTGGTCGCCGGCCGAAGGCAGTTCTTCCGCAACGGCAAGAAGTGCCACGCGTCCGACGTGCCCGGCACGCTCCTCTCGGTGCTCTTTACCCCGGACGACCTCGCGCTCGTCAAGCGCGGGGCCCATGTGCGCCGCGACGAGCTCGACGGCTTCGGCCGCCAGGCGGCCGCGGGCTATTCTCGCCTGCTTTCCGCCTACACCCGCGCGGTCGAGCAGCGCAACCGCCTGCTCAAGGAGGATCGCCCGGACCCGGGTCTCCTCGACGCGTGGGACGCGAGCGTGGCCGCGGGCGGCGCGGCGCTGCTCCACTCGCGGCTGCGGCTCTTCTCGCGCCTGGCGCCAAAGGTGTCCGAGTCCTATGGACAGATCTCGGGCGGCGAGCCGCTGACGTGCGAGTATGTGTGCGGGCTCGGGGAGGACGTCGCCGGCCTCGGCCGCGACGAGCTCGCCGGGCGCTTCGCGGACGCGCTGGCCGCCGTGCGCGGCGAGGACCTGCGCCGCCAGCAGACGACCGTCGGGCCGCACCGCGACGACGTGGCCTTCCTCATCGACGGCAGGGACGCCCGCGCCTTCGCGAGCCAAGGCCAGCAGCGCTCCGCCGTGCTCGCGCTCAAGATGGCGGAGACCCTCATCGCCGAGGAGGTCACGGGCGCGCGGCCGCTGCTGCTGCTCGACGACGTGATGAGCGAGCTCGACGCCGCGCGCCGCGAGGCCGTGGTGGGCATGCTCCTCGCCGACACGCAGGCGGTCATAACCACGACGAACCTGGGGTACTTCTCCGACGACGTCCTGCGGGGCGCGGAAGTGGTGAGCTACGGATGATCAACCTGACGCATGTGGACGAGTTCTCCGGCTCCCAGGGGGTGAGCGAGGCCCTCCGCGGGCTTCTCGACTCGCCCGAGGCCCGCCGCGCGATGGGGCCGGGCCGCATGGCCCAGCAGGCCTGGTACCGCGTGAACGGCGACATCGAGCGCGCCCACACCTGCGGCACCTACGTGGCCAAGGGCCGCCGGCCCGGCGACGCGCCGAAGTTCGTGGTCTACACCGACACCCGGACCCGCGCCATCGACTTCCGCGCCAACCGCGAGGTCTACCTGGCCCGCATGGCCGCCGCGGGCTTCGAATTCTCCGACATCGAGTTCAAGCAGACCAAGCGCCCGCCCCAGGAGAAGCGCCCCGAGGGCCGCGGGGCGACGAAGAAGGCAGCCCCCTCTTTGCCGGAGCTCACCGACGAGGAGGAGCGGAGCGTGCGCGAGGCGGTCGCCGGCCAGCCCGAGTCCATTCGTGAGAAGGCTTACAAGGCCATGTGCGCTTCTTTGCGGCTGCAAAAGCAATCCGACGCGCAGAATTCGTAGATTGGTGCTCAGATTGGCTCTGAGGGCCTCTGGTGAGGTATCATTATCCAACTACATCTGTTTTTGCATTGGTTTTCTTCATCCAAGCAAGCATAAAACGACGCGGAGGGGCATCGGTTCCCCTCAAGGAAGGACGTGCGCGTGGCAACGGAGAATGAGCCGCAGTACGACGGCAGCGAGATCAAGATCCTCGAGGGCCTCGAGGCGGTCCGCGTGCGCCCGGGCATGTACATCGGCTCGACGAGCGCCACGGGACTCCACCACCTCGTGTGGGAGATCGTGGACAACGCCGTGGACGAGGCCCTGGCCGGCTTCTGCACAAAGATCCTCGTGACGGTCCATAAGGACAACTCCGTGACCGTCGTCGACAACGGCCGCGGCATCCCGGTCGACCCCCACCCGGTCAAGAAGATCCCGACCCTTGAGGTCGTCCTTACCATCCTGCACGCCGGCGGCAAGTTCGACAACGCGGCCTACAAGGTCTCCGGCGGCCTGCACGGCGTGGGCTCCTCTGTCGTCAACGCCCTCTCGACCAAGATGATCGCCCAGGTCAAGCGCGACGGCAAGATCTACGAGATGCGCTTCTCCCGCGGCAAGACCACGCAGGAGATGAAGGTCATCGGCACCTGCGAGGACACGGGCACCACCATCTCGTTCTGGCCGGACGACCAGATCTTCGAGACCACCGTCTACGACTACGACACGCTGCACGACCGCCTGCAGGAGATGGCGTTTCTCAACCGCGGGCTGTCCATCGTCCTCACCGACGAGCGCGAGTCGACCCCCCGCGTCGAGGAGTTCTGCTACCAGGGCGGCATCATCGACTTCGTCAAGTTCCTCAACGAGGGCGAGGAGGTCGCCGAGGGGCTCAAGGAGCCCATCTACATCGAGGGCGAGAACAACAACGAGGACGCCGCCAAGCGCGCCGAGGTCGAGGTGGCCATCCAGTGGAGCGGCTCTTATTCCGAGCATGTCATGAGCTTCGCGAACAACATCTACACCCCCGACGGCGGCATGCACATGGAGGGCTTCCGCACCGCCCTCACCCGCGTCATCAACGACTATGCCCGCAAGCAGGGGCTTCTTAAGGAGAAGGACCCCAATCTCACCGGCAACGACATCCGCGAGGGCCTCACCGCCGTCATCTCCGTCAAGCTCGGCGACCCGCAGTTCGAGGGCCAGACCAAGGCCAAGCTCGGAAGCTCGTTCATCCGCCCGCTCGTCATGAAGGTCGTCTCCGACGGCCTCGCGGAGTTCCTCGAGGAGCACCCCAAGCCCGCCCGCGTCATCGTGAACAAGGCCCTGCAGGCGTCGAAGGCCCGCACCGCCGCGTCGAAGGCCCGTGAGGCCACGCGCCGCAAGTCGCTGCTCGAGACCGCGCACCTGCCCGGCAAGCTCGCCGACTGCTCCGAGCGCAACGCCGAGCTCACCGAGCTCTTCATCGTGGAGGGCGACTCGGCAGGCGGCTCGGCCAAGGACGGCCGTCGCCGAGACATCCAGGCGATCCTTCCCCTCCGCGGCAAGATCCTCAACGTGGAGCGCGTCGGCGACGCCCGCGCCTTCTCGTCCGATACGATCCAGGCGCTCATCACCGCCATCGGCACCGGCGTCACGGGCTCCGGCGGCGACCTCGGCGACTTCGACATCGACAAGGCCCGCTACCACAAGATCATCATCATGACGGATGCCGACGTCGACGGCGCCCACATCCGCATCCTGCTGCTCACGTTCTTCTACAAGTACATGCGCCCGCTCATCGACGCCGGCTACGTGTACGCCGCCTGCCCGCCGATCTTCGGCATCAAGGTCCGCAAGAAGATCTACTACGTCTACCCCAACGGCAAGGAGCCCGAGGAGGAGATCCTCAAGCGCAAGATCCGCGAGCTCGGCTTCGGCGACGAGGGCGACGACGACCCCGAGGGCGCGGCCGAGATGTCCAACGGCAAGGCCAAGAAAAAGAAGCGCCCCTACACGGTCCAGCGCTACAAGGGCCTGGGCGAGATGGACCCCAAGCAGCTCGCCTCCACCACCATGGACCCGCGCACCCGCATCCTTCAGCGCGTGACCATCGACGACGCCGCGATGGCCGAGAAGGCCGTTCGCGAGCTGATGGGCAACCAGGTCGAGTACCGCCGCGAGTACATCGAGAAGCACGCCCACGACGCCCGCTTCCTGGACGCGTAGCGACGATGCGACAGGGGCTAGACCCTTCGCACCGTTTCAGGCTTGATATCACTTAGAGAAAGGCCGTAAGTGGCAGACGACAACATCAACAACGAGGGCGCCGACAACGAGTCGCTGCCGGACGACCTGCGGCGCCTGCTCGACCGCGCCCAGGCCAGCGACGAGGGCGAGGACGTCTACGACGAGACCGAGGCCGGCGACGACGCCGAGGACGATGACGACGGCGAGCTCGAGGAGGAGTTCGGCAACGCCGGCACCGGCGTCGACTCCGGCGAGACCGACGAGCACGGCGGCGCCCTCCAGCTCAAGGAGTTCGGCCACGAGATGCGCCAGTCCTTCATCGAGTACTCGATGTCGGTCATCACCGCGCGCGCCCTGCCGGACGTCCGAGACGGCCTGAAGCCGGTCCACCGCCGCATCCTCTACGCCATGAACGAGTCGGGCATCTTCCCGAACCGCCCGCACAAGAAGTCCGCCTGGACCGTCGGCGAAGTTATCGGTAAGTACCACCCGCACGGCGACTCCGCCGTCTACGAGGCCATGGTCCGCCTGGCCCAGTGGTTCTCGATGCGCACCCCGCTCATCGACGGCCACGGCAACTTCGGCAACATCGACGGCGACTCCGCGGCAGCTATGCGTTACACCGAGTCCCGTCTCGCCAAGCCCGCCATGGAGCTTCTGCGCGACCTCCAGAAGGACACGGTCGACTGGCAGCCCAACTACGACGAGTCCCTCGCCGAGCCGCAGGTTCTGCCCGCCCGCTTCCCGAACCTGCTGGTCAACGGCTGCGGCGGCATCGCGGTCGGCATGGCCACGAACATCCCGCCGCACAACCTGGGCGAGGCCATCGAGGCCACCTGCATGCTCATCGACAACCCCGAGGCCACGACCGAGGAGCTCATGACCGTGCTCCCCGGCCCGGACTTCCCGACGGGCGCCGTGATCATGGGAACCGACGGCATCCGCGACGCCTACGAGACGGGCCGCGGCTCCATCACCGTGCGCGCCAAGGCCCACGTCGAGACGACCAAGACCGGCCGCAACCGCATCGTCTTCACCGAGATGCCCTACCAGGTCAACAAAGGCGCGCTGCAGGAGAAGATCGCCCAGCTCGTCAACGAGAAGCGCATCGAGGGCATCTCCGACATGCGCGACGAGTCCAACCAGAAGGGCATCCGCCTCGTCATCGAGCTCAAGAAGGACGTCATCCCGCAGGTCGTCCTCAACAACCTGTACAAGTTCACGCAGCTCCAGACCACCTTCGGCGTCATCAACCTGGCCCTCGTCGGCGGCGTGCCCAAGCTCCTCTCGCTGCGCGAGATGCTGCAGCACTACATCGACCACCAGGTCGATGTCGTGACCCGCCGCACGCGCTTCGACCTCAAGAAGGCCCAGGCGCGCGCCCACATCCTCGAGGGCTACCTCATGGCCCTCGACCACATCGACGAGGTCATCAGCATCATCCGCGCGAGCCGCACCGACTCCGAGGCGAGCGACCGCCTGATCGAGCGCTTCGGCTTCTCCCCCGAGCAGACCCAGGCCATCCTCGAGATGCGCCTGCGCCGCCTGACCGGCCTTTCTCGCGACCAGATCGAGGAGGAGCTCGCGGGCCTGCGCCGCGCCATCGCGTACTACGAGGACCTTCTTGCCAACCCGGTCAAGATCCTCGGCGTGATCAAGGACGAGATGCGCGAGATCTCGCGCAAGTTCGCCGACAAGCGCCGCACGGAGATCTCGGCCCAGGGAACCAAGAACCTCAACGTCGAGGACCTTATCGCCGAGGAGGACATGGTCGTCACCTGCACGCACGCGGGCTACGTCAAGCGCACCCCGGTCGACACCTACCGCGCCCAGAAGCGCGGCGGCAAGGGCGTCCAGGGCGTGAACCTCAAGGACGAGGACTTCGTCGAGGACCTCTTTGTGGCGAGCACCCACGACTACGTGCTGTTCTTCTCCAACAAGGGCAAGGTCTACCGCCTGAAGGTCCACGAGCTGCCCATCGGCCAGCGCACCGCGCGCGGCACCGCGATCGTCAACATCGTGCCCTTCTCCGAGGGCGAGCACGCGACGGCCGTCATCACTTGCCGCGACTTCCCCGAGGACGAGTACCTCATGTTCGCCACGGCCAACGGCACGGTAAAGAAGACCGCCATGAGCGCCTACGACCGCACCCGCCGCGACGGAATCATCGCCATCAACCTGCGCGACGGCGACGAGCTCGTCAACGTGCGACGCGTAAAGCCCGGCGAGAAGGTCATGCTTGTCTCGACCGACGGCAAGGCCATCATGTTCCCCGAGGACGACGTGCGCCCGATGGGTCGCGACACCTCCGGCGTCCGCGGCATCACCCTCAAGGGTGACGCAAAGATGCTCGGCATGGAGATCACCAACGGCAACGGCGACCTGTTCGTCATCACCGAGAAGGGCTACGGCAAGCGCACGCCGGTCTCCGAGTACCCGGAGCACAAGCGCGGCGGCCAGGGCGTCTTCACCATCACGATGACCGAGAAGAAGGGCCAGCTCGTGGCCTGCCGCATCGTCGGCCCGCAGCACGAGCTGATGATCATGTCAATCGACGGCGTGGTCATTCGCGTCAAGTGCAAGGACATCAGCCGCCTCGGGCGCTCCACGCAGGGCGTGAGGGTCATGAACCTCGTGGACGGCGACGCCGTGAGCGCCATCGCGCGCATGGTCGCGGCAAAGAAGAAGCCCGCGGGCGACGGCGAGGAGCAGGACGAGCTCGACCTCGAGGCCGCCGGCGCCGACGCGGATGAGGACGCGCCCGTCGACCTCGGTGACGGGGCCGAGGTCGACGAGGACCTCGTCGACGAATAGCGCTTCGGGCCCCGGCCCGCGCCGGGTTCGCGCCGGACGCCTTCCCGACGCGTCTCCGGGACTGCCGGCCGCACACACACGCCACCACAGCGGGCTGTGAAGACTGCACTACGCAAAACAGTCTTCACAACCCGCTTTTTTGGCAAAAATCGCGGTTGTGAAGACTAAAACCAGTGGTGAAGTCTTCGCAACCGTCGAGTGATGTTCGCTGGCTGTTGGGGACGGGTTACTCCGCGTCCGGCCCTTCCTGCGCGGTCCTGCCTTCCGAGGGCCCGCCCTCCGCGAAGTCCTCGGGCGAGAGGCCCTTCACGAACTCGTGGAACTCCGCGGCCTCGATGGCTTGCTCGGCCTCGCGGACGCCCTCGAAATCGAAGAGAGACGCGGCCTCGATGACCTCGTCGGTTGCCAGGACGTTCACGCCGCAACGGACAGCGAGCGCGATGGCGTCCGAGGGGCGCGCGTCGACGCAGGTCTCGGTGCCGTCCGCGGCGCGTAGGACCAGCTGCGCATAGAAGGTGGTGCCGGAAACCTCGGTGATGCGCACGCTCAGGAGCTGGGCGCCCAAAGCCTCGATGGTCGCCTTGAGGAGGTCGTGGGTGCGCGGCCGGTGCTCCTTCTTTGTATGGGTGCCCCGCGTGCTGTGGACGCCGGAGCTGATGGCCGCCGCTTCGACGGTGCCGATGCGGATGGGAACGCGGCGAGAACGGCCTGAGGGGCGCTCAGGGGGAGTCTCTGCGCCGGGGGCGCCGGCGACGGACGCCGCCGAGGATGCGGCCGCGGCGGTGTCCTCTTTGCGCGCGCCGCCGTCGTGCTGTTCGAGCACGACGAAGGAGGGGATGGGTCCTGAACCCAGGGCGACGCTGCGGATATCCATTCTTTTTAAAGGCAAAGTAAGTCCTTAATGACGAGGTCGTGTGGGGTAATGGTACCCGCCGAGCGAAAGAATTTGGCTTCGCCGAAATTTTTTTCCAAAAAGTTGTTGACGGGGGTGGGGGAGGCGCGTAATATAACTTCTCGCGTTGGGCCTGTAGCTCAGTTGGTCAGAGCGTCCGGCTGATAACCGGGAGGTCACAAGTTCGAACCTTGTCAGGCCCACCATCTTTTTCTTGGCAATAGCCGCCCCAGCGTTAGCCGAGTCGCCGCTGGGGCGGTTATTCTATGTAAAGGATGACCGCGCAATCGGGGACTTAGCTCAGCTGGGAGAGCGCGGGCTTTGCAAGCCTGAGGTCGTGGGTTCGAACCCCATAGTCTCCACCATAGAATTTGTCGCCGCCGAGGTCGTATGACCCGGCGGTTTTTCATTGTACTGGCACGCCCCGGAATTGCGCCACGCAGTAACCGTGGGTCTCTGTCTGCCCCGGAACCGCTGCACGCAGTAACGATAAGTCCCTGCCCGCCCTGGAATTGCGCCGCACAGCAACCGTGAGTCCCTGTCCGCCCTGGAACCGCGCCGCACAGCAACGAACGGCTACTGCGCGGCGCGGTTCCAGGGCGGATTGGGCTCGACCGTTACTGCGCGCCGGTTTTCCAGGGCGGATCGAGTGCCGCCATTACTGCGCGTCGTTGTTTTAGGGCTCATGGTCAGCCGGTCAGGTTGCTGCGGCACCGACCTCCTGTCCGAACCTGGTGAGAAGTAATTTTGCGTGGCTCAGTGTTATGATTCGGCCATGATTGTGGCCGAATAAGGAGAGCATCATGACTATCGTGCCTATTAAGGAGCTTAAGAACACCGCAGCCATCTCCGAGAAATGCCATGAGCTCAACGAGCCGATCTTCGTGACCAAGAACGGCTACGGAGACATGGCCGTCATGAGCATAGAAACCTTCCAGCGCTACGACGAAATAGTCCGCAAGGTCGAGGCGGCGCGCTCCGCCCGTGAGCAGGAGCTCAACGAGACCGTGGCGGAGCTTCACGTGGCACGGCTTGAGCATGAGGACGGCCAGGCCGTCGATTTTGATGAGATGCTCGCGAAGTACGAGGTACGTTATGCCCTTTAAGGTGAGGGCTGTCCCCGCATTCGATAGGTCGCTGGCCGCCGCTTTGGACTTTCTTGGTGAGACGGATACCTCGGGCAAGGCGGCGCTGCGGCTTTTGTCTGAACTCAAAGTCGTCAAGAAGTACCTCTCCGCATTTACATGCATGTATGCGATTCGGGAGGACGAGTCTCGGGCATTTGGGGGCGCCGTGCGTGCGGCCCGCGTCGGGAAGTTCCTGGCGTACTACGTGGTGGACGAGAACACTGACGAAGTCGTTTTCTACGCGCTTCGGCACGCCTTGGCGGACCTCGATTCCGTCGATTGGGCAGGAATCGCCAGCAGTTAGCCCGCTTGCGGTAGGATGCTGCTAACAAACATCGAGGAAGGGATCCGCATGGCGAACAACGACGAGCTCCGCGAGGGCGTCTCCGAGAAGACCGACGAACTGGCGAGCGCGCTTCTGGGAAGGGCGCTCGACGTGCTCGCCGTGGGCGAGGACCTGCACGTGCTTCTTGCCCTGGGGACCAAGGACGGCGAGGTCGTGAGCCTCGAGTTCGCCGAGGACGGTGCCGAGGAGTGCCTCGAGGGCGCCCACAAGAAGGCTGCCGAGGCAGGCCCCGAGATCGTCCGCGCGGCGCTCGCCTACCGCGGCGCCATCGCCGACGAGGACGGCGCCTACCAGGACGCCGTCATCCTCGAGTTCGGCGAGCGCGGCTACCGCAGCTACTCGGCCTTCTCGCTCGTGGATGTGACGGGTGACGAGGACACCTTTGGCTGGACCGCGCCCGAGGCCGCCGGCGAGGTGCCGCCGCTGCTGTAGCTCGCCGGCGGCCCGCCCCCGCGCGCGCGCGGCGTCGCCCCCCGCGGGTAATGCTCCGCCGCCCCTACCCGCTCCTGTAGATGCCGTGAGAGGCCCCGCATAAGC
>CAVIBB010000016.1:24243-27751 GCA_963640745.1 Paludibacteraceae bacterium | reverse complement strand
GAGGAGTTTGCCGCCGAGCGTCAAAAGGTCGGCTACCAAGAAATTCGGTTGTTTACCAGCGCGTTATTTAAGCGTGGCGTACATGACGGCCTTGATGGAGTGCATGCGGTTCTCGGCCTCGTCGAAGACGCGGGAGCGCTCGCTCTCGAAGACCTCGTCGGTGACCTCGAGCTCGGCCAGGCCGAACTTCTCGTAGACGTCCTCGCCGATGGTGGTCTTGCGGTCGTGGAAGCTCGGCAGGCAGTGCATGAAGATGGCGTCGTCGGCCGCCTTGGCCATGAGCTCGGCGTTGACCTGGTACTTGGCAAGAAGCCCGATGCGCGCCTCCCACAGCTCATACGGCTCGCCCATGGACACCCAGATGTCGGTGTAGATGACGCTCGCGCCCGCGGCGCCCTCGTCAACGTCCTCGGTCAGCGTGATGGTGGCGCCGGACTCCTTGGCGACCTCGCGGCACTGCGCCACGAGCTCGTCGGAAGGCATCTGCTCCTTGGGGCCGCAGGCGCAGAAGTCCATGCCGAGCTTCGCGCAGACGACCATGAGGGAGTTGCCCACGTTGTTGCCGGCGTCGCCCATGAAGGTGAGCTTGCGGCCACGGAGGTCGCCGCCGAACTCCTCCTGGATGGTCAGCATGTCGGCGATCATCTGCGTGGGGTGGAACTCGGTGGTGAGGCCGTTCCACACCGGCACGCCGGCGTACTCGGCGAGGGTCTCGACGATCTCCTGCGCAAATCCGCGGTACTCGATGCCGTCGTACATGCGCCCGAGGACGCGGGCGGTGTCCTCGATGGACTCCTTCTTGCCCATCTGCGACGAGCCGGGGTCGAGGTAGGTCACGCCCATGCCGAGGTCGTGGCCGCCGACCTCGAAGGAGCAGCGCGTGCGCGTGGAGGTCTTCTCGAAGAGCAGAACGATGTTCTTGCCCTCGAGGTAGCGGTGGGGCTCGCCGGCCTTCTTCTTTGCCTTGAGCTCGGCGGAGAGGTCGATGAGGTACTGGATCTCCTCGGGCGTGAAGTCGAGGAGCTTGAGGAAATTGCGGCCGGAAAGGTCGACAGCCATGGCAGGCCTCCTGTGGTTGTGTTCGGATGATTGCCCGATTGTAGCGTATCCGACCCGTGAGCTTTGGTTTATTGCGGTTTACAGACCCCTTACAGGCACCAAGTAGGATAATCGGGACGAAACGCCGGAGACATCCCCGGAAGAGAGGTTCCCGCATGTCCAAAGACAAGACCGATAAGCCCGAGAAATCCGAGAAGAAGCCCCAGCCCGCCAAGGCCGAGGCCAAGCAGGACTCCAAGACCGCGTCCAAGCAGTCCGCCAAGTCGGACGGCAAGCCCGGCAAGAAGGGCTCCGCCAAGCGCGACTTCAGCTATACCCAGAACCGCGAGCTGAGCTGGCTGCGCTTCGACAACCGCGTCCTCGACGAGGCCTTCGACGAGCGCGTGCCCCTCTTCGAGCGACTCAAGTTCTGCGAGATCTTCGAGTCGAACCTCACCGAGTGGTTCATGATACGCGTGGGCGGCCTCTCCGACCTCGCCTCGCTCAAGAACCAGCCCAAGGACAACAAGTCGAACGAGACCCCGGCCGAGCAGCTGGACACGCTTTTCGACGCCCTGCCGCCGCTCGTCGAGCGCCACCAGACGGCCTTCGACCTCGTCGAGGGCGAGCTCGCGCACTCCGGCCTGGCACGCGTCAAGCCCGCGGACTTCACCGACGAGGACCGCGCCGCCGCAAAGAAGTTCTTCGACGCCAAGCTCTCCCCCATCATCTCGCCGCTCGTGGTCGACCCGCGCCACCCCTTCCCGAACCTGCGCAGCGGCCGCCTCTTCGTGGCCTGCTCGCTCGTCGGCCCCAAGGAGCAGGGCCTTCTCGGCCTCATCGAGGTGCCGCCCGCCGAGCAGCGCGTGCTTGAGCTCCCCGGCACCTCAAAGTGCTACCGCTACACGCTCGTCGAGGACGTCATCCGCGCGAACCTCGACTCCTGCTTCGGCGACTACCGCCCGCTCGACGCCTGCGTCCTGCGCGTGACGCGCAACGCCGACATCGACCCGGACGGCGAGGGCGTCGAGGAGGAGGAGGACTACCGCCAGCACATGAAGAAGGTCCTCAAGATGCGCCAGCGCCTCCAGCCGGTGCGCCTCGAGATCATGGGCTCCATCGACAAGGGGCTCGAGGACCTCATCATGGGCGAGCTCGGCCTCGAGGAGCGCCGCGTCTTCCGCGTGTCCCGCCCCCTCGACCTCGGCTATGTCTACGGCCTCGAGGCCAAGATCCCCGACCTCTACCACTCCGACGTCGTCTTCGCGCCCTTCGAGCCGCAGCCCTCGGACATGGTCGTCGCCGGCAAGTCCATGCGCGAGCAGGTCGAGGACCACGACGTGCTCCTCACCTACCCCTACGAGTCCATGGCGCCGCTGCTCACGCTGCTGCGCGAGGCGTCGTCGGACGACTCGTGCATCTCCATCAAGATCACGCTCTACCGCGTGGCCAAGAGCAGCCACCTGTGCGAGAGCCTCATCGCCGCCGCCGAGAACGGCAAGGACGTCACCGTCCTCATGGAGCTTCGCGCCCGCTTCGACGAGGCCAACAACATCGCCTGGGCGGAGCGCCTCGAGGACGCCGGCTGCACGGTCATCTACGGCTCGGAGGGCTTCAAGTGCCACTCCAAGATCTGCCAGATCACTTACCACGACGCCTCGGGCATCAGCCGCATCACCTGCCTGGGCACGGGCAACTTCAACGAGAAGACCGCGCGCCTCTACTCGGACTTCATGCTGCTCACGGCGAGCCCGCGCATCGCCGAGGACGGCAACGTCTTCTTCCGCAACCTCAGCCTCGGCAACCTCCGCGGCCAGTACAAGTACCTCGGCGTCGCTCCGCTCTCCCTCAAGCCCCTCGTCATGCGCGGCATCGACCGCGAGATCCGACGCGCGCGCGAGGGCGAGCCGGCCAAGATCTTCCTCAAGATGAACTCGCTCACCGACCGCGACGTCATCGACAAGATCTCCGAGGCCTGCGAGGCGGGCGTCGAGGTCCAGATGACCATCCGCGGCATCTGCTGCATCAAGGCCAACGTCCCCGGCAAGACCGACGGCCTGCAGGTCCGCCAGATCGTCGGGCGCTTCCTCGAGCACGCGCGCATCTACGCCTTCGGCGTGGACGCCGACCTCATCTACCTGAGCTCCGCCGACATGATGACCCGCAACACCGAGCGCCGCGTCGAGATAGCCTACCCCGTCTTCGACCCCGCCTGCCGCGAGATCGTCAAGCACTTCATGGAGCTCCAGCACGCCGACAACGTGAAGGCGCGCCAGCTCGACGAGAACGGCGAGTGGCAGCCGGTGCCGGTGGCCGAGGGCACCACGCCGGTGAACAGCCAGGAGACGCTGCTCGCCGAGGCCTATGCCCGCGCGCGCGAGGCCCTGTGGGCGAGCGCGCCGAAGCAGCCCGAGATGCCGGCCGTCGAGGAGCCTGCGAGCGCAGCCGAGCCGGTGGAGCAGGACGAGGC
>CAVIBB010000016.1:426-24233 GCA_963640745.1 Paludibacteraceae bacterium | reverse complement strand
CCCCGCGCCCGCTCCCGCATCGAAGGTCGCCGCGCGCCCGAGGCCCGCGAGCGGCGATCCCGGACGCGTCTCCCGCGCCTTCTCGCTCATCGGCGCCGGGATCAAGACGCTCTTCGGCGGCAAGTAAGCGGGCGCCGGAGCAGCGACGAAGGGGCATTAGGCAAGAGCCGAAGCTCATACGATGGAGGCGTCCCGGCCGCGAGGCGGCGGGGCGCCTCTTCGCATAAACTAGATAGGTTGTAAATCCAGAATTCACGGAGGTAGAAGTGGCCGCTGGCGACAAGATTCGGCTCGAGATCGAGCGCATGGGATACAGCCCGGAAGGCGTGGCTCACGCAGAGGACGGGCGCGCGGTCTTCGTCTCGGGGGCCGTCCCCGGCGACACCGTCGAGGCCGTGGTCGATTCCGAGGCCAAGAGCTATCTGAAGGCCCACGTCGAGGCGGTCCTCTCCCCCTCCGCCGACCGCGTCGTGCCCGAATGCCCCTACGCCTCCGTCTGCGGGGGCTGCCCCTGGGCCGCCATGGATTACCGCGCCCAGGCCAAATCCAAGCGCGACGGCGTCGTTGACGCCCTCGCCCGCATCGGGCACTTCGACCGCGAGCGGGCCGAGGAGCTCGTGCGCCCCATCGAGTCCCCGAGCAAGCCCTGGGGCTACCGCAACAAGGTCGAGCTCGCGACCGCCCGCGTGAACGGGCGCCTGGTCCTCGGCATGCACGCGGCCGGCTCGGACGGCGTGGTCAAGGTCGACCGCTGCGCGCTTCTTGCCAAGAAGCACGCCAAGGGCGTGAAGGCCGTGGCGGGCGCCCTCAGCTACTTCGCCAACTCGCATGACATTGACCTCGAGCGCGTGGGGATCCGCGCCGCGCTCAACACCGCGGAGCTCGAGGTCGCGCTCTGGGACCGCCCCGGCCCCTTCCCGCGCGCCCAGGCCGCGAAGATCCTCGGCGACGCCGTCAAGGCGAGCTCCCTCGTCCGCGTCATGCAGAAGGGGCCGTCGAAGGCCCGCAAGATCGCCGGCGTCGAGGTCCTCGCCGGCAAGGGCTCCTGGGGCGAGATCGTCGCCGGCGAGCGCATGCGCGTCTCGGCGCCGTCCTTCTTCCAGGTAAACACCAAGGGCGCCGAGAAGCTCGTCGAGCTCGTGATGGAGGGCCTCGACCCGCAGGCCGACGAGGAGGCCATGGACCTCTACTGCGGCGCGGGCACCTTCACCCTGCCGCTCGCCCGCCGCGTCGACTTCGTGTCCGCGGTCGAGTCCTACGGCCCCGCCGTGCGCGACCTGCGCCGCAACCTCGAGAGCTCACGCCTCGACAACGTCGACCCCATCGGCGGCGACGCGGGGCTCGAGTTCCCCGACACCGACGCCGACGTCATCGTGGTCGACCCGCCGCGCGCGGGCCTCGCCGAGGACGTCGTACGCAAGCTCTCCGACCAGCCGGCGCGCGCCATCGCGTACGTGAGCTGCGACCCCGCGACGCTCGCGCGCGACCTCGCACGTTTCGAGGAGGCCGGTATCTTCGAGCCCGTCTCCGTGACGCCCGTGGACCTCTTCCCCCAGACGTTCCACGTCGAGAACGTGACCATCCTTAAGCGACGGAAGTAGCCGTATTTATGAAGAAGACCATCAAGCGAATCGCCTGCGCGCTTCTTGCCGCGGTGCTTATCGCCTGCTCGCAGGCATTCGCCGCACCCGCCCTCGCGGACAGCAGGAGCGCCGCGGACGAGGAGAAGATCGCCACGCTTTCCGGCAAGGTCGCGGGCGTGATGACGGGCACGCCGCAGGACGGGATCGTCAAGGCCGCCGTGCCCGACGCCGAGATCCTCTACTTCAACTCGATGAGCGACCTCGTCTTGGCCCTGCAGTCGGGCAAGATCGACTTCCTCTGCGTCTCGTCGGTGAACTACTACAGCCTGGCCGAGCAGTACGACGACCTCGGCTACCTCGACGTTGCGCTCGCCTCCTTCGACGTCGGCGCGATATTCCCGAAGACGGCGGAGGCCGACTCGCTGCGCGCCCAGTTCAACGAGTACGTGGCCTCGATCACCGACTCCGGCGAGCTCGAGCGTCTCCAGGACTACTGGCTCATGCCCCACGACTGGGAGAACGTCGAGATCCCCGAGCAGGGAGACAACGGGGTCCTTCACATGGCGACCTCCAACACCATGAAGCCCTTCTCGATGGAGCTCAACGGCAAGAGCGCCGGCTTCGACATCGCGGTCGTCGCCGGCTTCTGCGAGGCGTACGGATACGGCCTGCAGATCGACAACGTCGACTTCGCGGGCGTCCTCAGCGGCATCGCCTCGGGCATGTACGACCTCGCGGCCGGCCAGGTCTCCTGGACGGAGGAGCGCGCCCAGAGCGTGAGTTTCTCGGACTTCTACTACACCCAGCGGCTCGTGCCCATAGTCCGCGCCTCCGATTACGCCGAGGGCGAGGTCGTCCGCGCCGGGGCGGGCGGCGGCGATTCCGCGGGGACCGACGGCGCCGACCAGGGCGGGAACGGCGAGAACCCCGTCTGGACGAGCATCCGCCGCACCCTCATCGACCAAGACCGCTGGAAGAGCGTGCTCGCCGGCCTCGGCACGACCCTCGTCATCACCGTGGCGGGCTTTGCCATAGCGAACGTGCTCGGCGCGCTTCTTTGCGCCATGGCGCTCTCGGGCAAGAAGGCCCTCAGGTGCGTCTCGCGCGTCTACGCGGGCCTCATGCAGGGCATCCCCATCGTCGTCGTCCTCATGGTCCTCTACTACGTCGTGCTCGCCGGCGCGAAGCTCAGCAACGTGCTCGTGGCGTCCCTCGGGTTCGGGCTCGTCTTCGCGGCCTACCTGGGGCAGCTCTTCGAGGGCGGGATCCTCGGCGTCGATGCCGGCCAGCGGGAGGCGGCGCTCGCGTCGGGCCTCACGAAGAGACAGGCTTTCCTGGGCATCGTCTTGCCCCAGGCGGCGCGCACGTCGCTCACCGGCTACTTCACGAACCTGATCAGCCTCATGAAGGGGACCGCGGTCGTCGGCTACATCGCCGTCGCGGACCTCACCAAGGCGGGCGACGTCATCCGCAGCGCGACCTACGAGGCGTTCGTCCCCATCCTCACCGTCGCCGTGCTTTACCTGGCCCTCACCTGCCTGATCCTGCTGCTCATGGAGCTGGTCAAGCGGGCGCTCACGAGGCCGCGCAACCGAAAGGCGGGTGTCCGCGCATGATACGCATCGAGCATCTTTCCAAGAGCTACGGCGAGGCACAGCCGCTCAAGGACGTCAACGCCGTCATCGAGAAGGGCGACGTCGTCTCCATCATCGGCCCCTCGGGCACCGGCAAGTCGACGCTCCTGCGTTGCCTCAACCGACTCGAGGAGCCGACCTCGGGCGCCGTCTACCTCGACGGCGAGGACCTCGGCGCGCCCGGCTGCGACCTGCCGCGCGTCCGCCGCAAGATGGGTATGGTCTTCCAGTCCTTCAACCTCTACAACCACCTGAGCGTCATCGAGAACATCATGTACGCGCCGGTGAAGGCGCTCGGCCTCACGCGCGCGGAGGCCTACGAGCGCGGCATGGCGCTTCTGCGCGCCGTCGGGCTCGCCGAGAAGGAGAACAGCATGCCCGGCGAGCTCTCCGGCGGGCAGAAGCAACGCGTGGCCATCGCGCGCACGCTCGCCATGGACGAGCTCTCGCGGAAGCTCGCGGAGCACGCCGCGAGGGACATCTCCTACAGCCGGGACGCCCAGAGGAACACTGTGAAGGTCAAGGTCGCGGAATAAACGGCGCTTGGCCTGGTGCTTCTTTCATATAAAGACGTCAAGTTAATATAGGTTAACTAGTAGGAATTCATGCTGCTAGACGTGGTCGCGACTTTTTGGGCTTATCGGCAAAACATGTTGCGCGCCCTCGCCAAACGGGGTACAAAGGATAGGAAATTCGGGTAAGGGGCCCGAACAAGAGAGAGGATTCACCATGAAGGCTACGGTCAACGAGGATTGCATCGGCTGCGGTATGTGCGAGGGCACCTGCCCCGACGTTTTCGCCATCAACGACGACGGCGTCGCCGAGGCCACCGTTGAGGAGGTTCCCGAGGAGGCCGAGGACGCCGCCCAGGAGGCCGCCGACAACTGCCCCGTCTCCGCCATCGAGGTCGAGTAACGGAAAACCGCAACCTCATAGCAGGTCTTCAAGGCCCCGTTCACTGCGAACGGGGCCTTTTGTCGCGAAAAGCGGCGACTACAGAGAGGAACAAAGCCAAGATGATTCTTGCATCGCAATCGCCCAGGCGCAGGCAGCTGCTCGAGGAGCTGGGGTACGAACTGACCATCCTGCCGGCGGACATCGACGAGTCGGCCGCCGCGGACGAGAGCCCCGTGGAGCTCGTTGAGCGCCTGGCGCGGCAGAAGGCCGAGGCAAGCCGACTTGCGGCCGCAGAGAACGGTGCGCGGGACCGCGACGGGCTTCTCGTCGCGGCGGACACCATCGTATGGGACGACTCCGGCCGCGTGCTGGGAAAGCCGGCGGACGGCGCAGACGCCAAGCGCATGCTCGGCGAGCTCTCGGGCCATGTCCACCACGTCTCGACAGGCTGCTGCGTCATCGCCCTCGGGGACGGCTGCGAGGCGCTGCGCCGTGAGTCCTTCGTCGAGACGACCGACGTCGAGTTCTGGCCACTCAACGAAGCGCAGATAGACGCCTATGTGGCAACCGGCGAACCGATGGATAAGGCGGGCGCTTACGGCATTCAGGGCCGCGGCCGCGTCCTTGTCCGCGGCATCCGCGGGGATTATTTCACCGTGGTCGGGCTGCCCGTGAGCCGCCTCGCGCGCCTCATCGACGGCATGCAGCGGCAACCCGAGGCACGCCCTTAACAGCTGAGGGTAAACTCCATGGCGCGCAAACGGGCGTCCAGATGCGTCGCGGCCCAGCGATGCGCGCACGAGAGCAGCCAGACCGCGGTCTCCTCGTCGATGTCGCTGGAAAGAAGCGCGTCGAACGTCGATGAGAGCAGCGCCCGCAGCCAAGCGATCTGGTTCGGCGAGACGGGCTCGGCCCCGGCAACGTCGCGCGAGCAGCTCTCGCACAGCACGCCGCCCGCGAGCGGCGAGAAACGCGAGCCGGCGGGGTCGCCGCAGGCGCAGCACCCGTCGAGCTCGGGGCGCCAACCCCCGTGGGCAAGCACCTTAAAGCAGTAAGCGGCGATGATGAGGTCGAGGTGCGGTCGGTCGGCGGCGTTCTCGCACGCGCCGAGGGCGCGAGAGGTTATCGCATAGACGAACGGGTCCTCGGCATCCTCATAGCTCACGAGACGCGCCGCCTCGCAGATAGCCGAGGCGGCGCTCACACGCTCGAGGTCCCCGCGCAACGAGGGATGGGCGTCCAAAAGAGAAGCCTCGGCGACGACGTCGAGGCTCCTGCCGCAGGCGAGCAGGAAATCGCACTCGCAGAAGAGCTGGACCTTACCCGCCAGCTTGCCGCCGGGTTTTCTCGCCCCTTTGGCGACGCAGCGAAGCTGACGTCCGTCCTCGGCGACCAGCGTCAGGATGAGGTCGGTCTCGCCGAGCTTCGTCCGGTCCGCGACGATGGCCTTGGCCCGGTATGTGCGCCTGCCCGCCAAGCGGCCCCTCGCCTACTCGTCCTCGACGGAATAACCGAGGCGCTGGATGATGTTGGCGTTGCGGCGCCACTGGGGCTCGACGCGGACCTTGAGCTCGAGGTAGACCTTGCGGCCGAGGAGCTTCTCGATGTCGCGGCGCGCCTCGATGCCGACCTTCTTGATCATGGAGCCGCCCTTGCCGACGACGATGCCCTTCTGGCCCTCGCGCTCGACGAGGATCACGCAGGTGATGCTGGCGTGGCCGTCCTTGGCGATCTCGATCTCGTCCTCGCACATGACGCCCACGGAGTGCGGGAGCTCCTGGCGGAGGTTCAGGAAGAGCTTCTCGCGCACGAACTCGGCGACGAGCTCCTCGTCGGTCGTGTCGGTGTCCATGCCCTCCGGGAACCAGCGCGGGCCCTCGGGAAGGTGCTCGGAGACGAGGCCGACGAAGCCCTCGACGTTGAAGCCCTCGGTCGCGGAGGTCACGATGACGTCGTCGAAGTCGCAGAGCTTCTGCGCGGCCTCGAGCTGCTCCTGCATCTGCTCGGGCTTGGAGATGTCGGCCTTGGTAAGGACGAGCAGCTTGTAATCGGCATCGGAAGCGGCGACATGCTTGGCCACCCACTCGTCGCCCGTGCCAACGGGCTTGGTGGCGTCGATGAGGAAAGCCACGACGTCGGCGTCGGCGAGCTCGCCCAGGGCGGACTTGTTGAGCTCGCTGCCGAGCGCGTCCTTCGGCTTGTGGAGACCCGGGGTGTCGATGATCACGAGCTGCGAGCTCGGCGTGTTGATGACGGCGCGCATGCGCTTGCGCGTGGTCTGCGCCACCGGGCTCGTGATGGCGATCTTCTCGCCCATGCAGGCGTTGAGCAGGGTCGACTTGCCGGCGTTAGGGCGGCCCACAAGAGCCACGAAGCCGCTGCGGAACGTGGTCTCGGTGGTGTTGTTGGTTTCTTTACTCATATCAACTCCTTAATAAGGCAAAGGGATGGTCCCTTTGCCTCACGCAAACTTCGAAACGATGGCGTTGGCGAACACGCAGATGCCCACGAGGGCGACGAGGAAGCTGAGCACGTAGACGGCCGCCGCCGCGACGTCCTTGGCGTGCCCCGCGAGCGGGTGGTACTCGGGGCTCACGAGGTCGACGATGGTCTCGACGGCCGTGTTCATGAGCTCGGCGGCGAGGACGCAGCCGCAGCACAGCAGGATGATCGCCCAGCTAATGAGGTCAATCTGGAGCAGGAGGCCCATGGCGACGGCGAAGGCGCCGCCGCCCAGCATGACCTTGATGTTCCTCTCCGTCGAGACGGCGAAGCGGAAGCCCTGCAGCGCAAACCCGAAGCTCTTCCTGAAGCTCGGGTGGTCGCTGTTCGAGCCGGGGATCATGCCTCGTCCTCCGTGCGGTGGCGCGTGATGACGACGTGCCCGAGCGTGCCGTCCGTCTTAACGCCGGAAAGGATCCGGTCCTCGAGCGCCTCCATGGCCCCGGCCGACTCGTCGTCGAGGTGGTCATGGCCGAGGAGATGCAGGACGCCGTGGACGAGCAGCAGGCGGCACTCGTCGGCGAAGGTGGTGCCGAAGCGCGCGGCCTGGGCCTCGATGTAGGCGGGGGCGAGCACGATGTCGCCGAGCTCGCACGGCTCGCCGGGGGCGAGGTCGGGGTCGTCGGGGCGCTCGCACTCGAGGCTCACGACGTCGGTCGGGGCGTCCACGTCGCGCCACTCCGCGTTCGTCTGGGCGATGTCCTCGTCGGAGACGATGGAGACGGAGACGTAGCACTCGCGCTCGACGCCCTCGTGCGAGAGCACGGCGTCGACAAGGGCCGTCACCTGCTCGTCGTTGAGCGGAAAGACGAGCTCGTCGTCGTTGGAGATATCGCAGGAGCTAGGCATTGCCGCCTTCCTTTCTCTGCTTGGACTCGGCGTCCTCGTTGTAGGCGTCCACGATGCGCGCGACGAGCGTGTGGCGGACGATGTCGTTGCGGTCGAGGTCGACGAAGGCGATGTCGTCGACGCCCGTGAGCACGCGGCGCGCATGGTCGAGGCCCGAGGCCCCCTTGAGGTCCTTCTGCGACGCGTCGCCCGTGACCACGAACTTGGAGTTGAACCCCAGGCGCGTGAGGAACATCTTCATCTGCTCGGGCGTCGTGTTCTGGGCCTCGTCGAGGATGACGAAGGCGTCGTTCATGGTGCGCCCGCGCATGAAGGCGAGCGGCGCGATCTCGATGACGCCCTGCTCGATGAGCGAGTTGCCGCGCTCCATATCGGTCATGTCGAAGAGCGCGTCGTAGAGCGGGCGGACATAGGGGTCGAGCTTCTCCTGGAGCGTGCCGGGAAGAAAACCGAGGCTCTCGCCCGCCTCGACCACGGGGCGCGCGAGCACGATGCGGCCGACCTCCTTGCGCTTCAGCGCGGCGACCGCCATCGCCATGGCGAGGTAGGTCTTGCCGGTGCCCGCGGGGCCGATGCCGAACGTGATGGTGTTGCGCCGGATGGAGTCGACGTAGCGTTTCTGGCCGGCGGTCTTTGGGCGCAGCGCGCGCCCGCGGTACGTGAGAAGGACGTCCTCGGCGAGCACGTCCATACGGGAGGCCCCGTGACGCACGCGGTCGACGAGCTGGTCCACGTCGTCGGTCGTGAGCCCCTCCCCCGCCTCCACGAGCCTGATCATGCGCGAAAAGACACTCGTGACGAGCTCGACTTCGTCCGGGGCGCCGGCGAGCGAGATATGGTTGCCACGCACGGCGACCATGCAGTCGAAGGCGGCCTCGACCCGCCTGAGCAGGACGTCGGCCGGCCCCATGAGCTCGGTCGGGTCTATGGAATCGGGAATGGTGAGGCGAACGTGCGTAGGCTCCATGCTCCTCCAGAGGTGTTTCTATTTCGCGGGGCCTTGCCCGCCTTGACAATGCCTTATAGTAACGCAACGACACCGCCCTTGAGCTGCGTCTTTTAGGCGCATACAGCCCCGCTCGGCGGAGTTGCCGTTTTAGTTGTTGCAAGTATTGCACCAACCTTCTTCCTCGATATCTGCTATACTTGCAACAAGCGATGATGCAATTGATTGCGTCGAGTCGGCGAGAGGAGCAGCTCATGGGCACAAAGCAGTACAACCCCGAGGGACGTCACCGTATGGCCTTCTGGCTTTCCGACGAGGAGCATGAGCGCCTCCGCAAGATCGCCGAGGCCAACAACACGACGATGTCGGCCCAGATAGCCACTTGGATCGCGGCCTTCTCGGAGGAGACGGGCAAGCTCACCGACGAGGGGGTCTCCACCTGCTGCGAGCCGAAGCTCGCCGAGGCCGTGACCGCCGCCGAGTCCCTGGAGCTCGTCTCCGCCGTTATCGACGGCGTGTACAACAAGTACTTCTCCGAGGGGAAAGCCTTCGGCGCGCAGCAGGCGCCCGCGCCGGAGCCGAAACCCAAGCCGAGGAAGCGCAAGAAAAAGACCGCCGTGGAGGCGGTCAACGAGCTGCAGATGGCACTGAACTTCTAAATAGTAAGCGGGCAGAGGAGAGGATCCTTTGCCCGCTTTATCTATAGCGAGGTGCCGATGAGCGTGCCTTTGTCGTCGATGTCCGTGAACCGCACGGGAAGCAGGGTATCGAGGGGGACGCCGGGATCCACCGCGACGTCGAAGAGGCCCCCGGAGACCGCGCGGCCCGGGTACTGGACGAGCGCAAGGTCTTCTTGCCCCACGAGCCGGGCGGCCTCCTCGCGACGCATCCGCGCGGCGAGCTCGTGGGCCGCCTTCGAGCGCGCCGCCATGACCTTGGGGTCGACCTGGCAATCCCACTCGGCGGCCGGCGTGCCGGGTCGCCGCGAGTAACGGAAGATGTGCATCTTTGCGAAGCGCATCTTCTCGCAGAACGCGAGCGATTCCTCGAACTGCCCGTCCGTCTCCCCGGGGAACCCGACGATGAGGTCGGTCCCCAGCGCGACGCCGGGAAGAAGCTCCCGCGCCTGCTCGCATGCGCGCGCAAAGAGGTCGGTGCGGTAGACGCGCGCCATGCGCCGCAGGGTCTCGTCGCAACCGGACTGCAGGCAGATGTGCAGGAACGGGGCCACGCGCGACCCGGCGCCCGCCATCGTGCGGAGCAGCGCCCCGTCGACGTCGGGCGGCTCGATGGAGGAGAGCCTCAGGCGCTCGACCCCCGTCTCGCCGAGGACGTGCTCGATGAGGCCGGGCAGGCGCATCACGCCCCCTTCGTCCCCGAGGGGCCAGCGATAATCCCCGAGGTTGATTCCCGTGAGGACGACCTCGTGCGCTCCCCTGCCCATGGCGTCGCGGACCTCGCCCACGATGCCGGCGGGGTCGAAAGACCGGGCTTCCCCACGGGCCTTCCAGATGATGCAGTAGGTGCAACGGTTGTTGCAACCGTCCTGGACCTGCACGCCGGGGCGCGTGCGCCCCGTCGGGGTGACCGCGGCATGGGAGACGCCGCAGGGGTCATCTTCGCTCGCAGCCCTTCCGAATTTGCCGATCACGTAGCTCGCTACCTCGCGCTTATTGGCAACGACCTCGACGTTGTCCGCAAGAGTGGAGAGCTCGTCGGAGAACAGCGACGCGACACAGCCCGTGGCCAGCACGAGCGGGCGCTGCGGGCGTGACGCCGCATGACGGATGGCTTTGCGCGTCTTGGCCTCAGCCTCGCCCGTCACCGCACAGGTGTTGATCACGATGACGTCGGCGTCGGCCTCGCCGGCGAGCTCGTGGCCGGCCCCCTCGAGCTCGTTGGCGATGCGGTCGAGCTCCACGCGGTTCACGCGACAGCCGAGGTTCACGAGCGCGACGCGGATCGGACTCGCCGCGCCGGTCAGGTTCGCGGCCGTCGTCACTTCTTCTTGCCCTTGAACGGGTTCTTGGGCGCGCGCCACTTATCGCCCGAGAAGTGCTCGGAGACCTCGTCCTCGATCTCGTCGCGGATCTTGCCTACGCGCTCACGGACCTCCTCGGCCGCTTCGCCCAGGTCCTCGACGCCCTCGCCGAGGGTCCGCTCGGCCTCGATGGCGCTGATGGAGAGCAGCTGCTTCTTGGTGAGGTCGGTCGGGGTCTCGACCTGGACGACGGCGACGAGGTTGCCGCGGGCGATCATGCCCATCCGCGGCATGCCGCGGCGCTCGGCCACGACCTGCTGGCCGAACTGGCAGCCCGCGGGCACGTCGATCTGGACCTTCTCGTTGTCGAGAATGCCGTCGATGACGACCGTGGTGCCGAGAATCGCCTGGAGCGAGTCGACCTTCACGGTGCAGTAGAGGTCGTCGCCCTGGCGCTCGAAGCGCTCGGACGGCTTGACCTCGACGCTCACGACGAGGTTGCCGCACTCATCGCCGCGCAGGCCGGCCTCGCCCTTGCCCTCGACCGAGATAGTCTGGCCCGAGTGGATGCCGGCGGGAATCTTGACCTCGACCTTCTCGCGCGAGGGCGTCCGGCCCTGGCCCTGGCAGGTATCGCAGGGGTGGTCGATGACCTGGCCGACGCCGTTGCACTCCGGGCAGGTGGACTGCGTCTGCATCTGGCCGAAGATGGTGCGCTGGACCTCGACGACGCGGCCGGACCCGTGGCAGCGGGAGCAGGTCTGCATGTGCCCGCCCTCGGCAGCGCCCGTTCCGCCGCAGTCATCGCAGGGGGCAAGGCGCTCGTAGCTCAAAGTCTTGGTGCAACCCGAGGCCGCCTCCTCGAGGGTGACCTGAAGATGAATGCCCATATCGCGGCCGCGGGTGCGAGCCTGGGCGCCCGCTCCCCCGCGCCCGGAGCCGCCGAAGAAGGAGTCGAAGATGTCGCCGAAGCCGAAGCCCGAGCCGCCGAAGATGTCGGAGACGTCGACGTAGTCGGAGCCGAAGCCGGAGGGGCCGTTCGGGTCGCCGTAGCGGTCGTAGTTGGCGCGCTTCTGGTCGTCGGAGAGAACGGAGTAGGCCTCGTTGACCTCCTTGAACTTCTCCTCGGCGTCCGGCTCCTTGTTCACATCCGGGTGCAGGGTGCGCGCCAGCTTAAGGAACGCGCGCTTGATCGTCTTCGCGTCGGCGTCCTTCGCGACGCCCAGCACCTCGTAATAGTCCTTCTTCGGTTCCAAACTCATCAATCCCAACCAACTTGAACGGTACAAACAAACGAGCGCCCCGCAGCGGTTCAGCCCGGCCGCGGGGACGCTTTAAGGCAATAGGTTATCAGCCCCTGACCCCGACCATGCCCGCGGACGAGCCCATGTAGCCCGAGCGACCGAGTCCCGTCGAGCACGAGGCCATGGCGGTAAAGAAGAGCGCCAGCACGAGGCCGGAGCTCACGCCGTTGCCGATGGCCTCGGCCACGTGGCGCCACCAGCGGGGCGACTTGCGCACGCCCTCGCGGAACCCCATGAAGAGCCCGAGGGCGATGAAGACGGCCACGAACACGATGACCGAGGAGAGGGTGCCGGCGATGGCGCCGAAGACAAGGAACGGCAGCGCGAAGCCCACGAGATAGAAACCGCGGGTTGCGCTCGCGCTCAGGCGCTCCTCCGGGACGACCACGCGCGCGACGAAATCGCCGGCGGCCTCGCCGTTCGTGCCGGCGTTGCCCATCCCTTCTCGCCGCACCTCGTCACCGTCGTGGCTGTTCGCGGGCACGTCGATGACGACCTCGCTCGCCGAGAGGACGCGGCCGGAGCCGCCGCACGCGTCGCAGGGGTCGACGACGACCTTGCCGGAGCCCTCGCACTCGGGGCACTCCATGGTCATGACGCCGACGCCGAAGATGCCGCTCAGGTCCACCTCCATGCGCCCGGAGCCGCCGCAGGTCGGGCAGGTCTCGGCGTGCTCGGAGCGGACGGAGCCCTGCCCCCTGCACGCGTCGCAGGACACGTAACGCTGGTAGGTGACCCCGCGGCGGCAGCCCTCCTTGGCCTTCTCGGCGCTGATGTTGACCTCGAAGACGACGTCCTTGCCCGCGCGCGGCTTATACGAGCGGGAACGCCCGGTTCGCCCGGCGCCGGTGTTGTAGCCCGCGCCGAAAGGGCCCCAGCCGAAGGGGCCGGCGCCGCCGAAGGGGTCGCCGTAGGACCCGTAGCCGGCCGGCGAGCCCGTCGATGCCCCGGCGAACGGGTTGCCCGAGCGCATGGCGTCGTAACGCTTCCGCTTATCGGCGTCGGAGAGGACCGCGTAGGCCTCCGAGACCTCCTTGAAGCGCTCCTCCGCGTCAGGCTCTTTGTTCACGTCGGGGTGAAGCTTGCGCGCCTTCTGCTGGAACGCTTTGCGGATCTGCTCGGTGGTCGCGTCCTTATCGACGCCGAGGATGTCGTAATAGTCTTTTTCGTTCATTGAGGCCATGAGGCTGGCTCCTGCTGATACCGGGGGTCAAATAGTCAACAGGTTCTAGTATATCCAGCTTCACAAACCGCCAAACACCGAGGGGAAACTACCCCTCGACCTCCACGCCGACCTGACGGTAGGTGACGCCGCAGCGGTCGAGGATATTGCGGGAGATGAGCCCGTCCTCGGTGTCGTGGTACTTGTCGTCGAGATAGACGACCTCGCCGATGCCCGCCTGGACAAGGGTCTTCGCGCACTCGTGACAGGGGAAGAGCGTGACGTAGATGGTGGCCCCGGCCAGGTCTTTGTTGGAGCCGCGATAGTTGAGGATGGCGTTGGCCTCGGCGTGGATGACGTAGTTGTGCTTGTCGGTCAGGGCGTCGCCCGTGGACTCCCACGGGAACTGGTCGTCGTCGATGCCGGCGGGCGTGCCGTTGTAGCCGACGGAGAGGATGCGGTGGTCGTGGTCGGCGATGCAGGCGCCCACCTGCGTCTTGGGGTCCTTGGAGCGGAGCTTGGCCGCCACCGCAACCTTCATGAAGAACTCGTCCCAGCTGATGACGCCCTCGCGCTTACCCGGCATGGCACTCCCCCGTCGTCGAAACGTTTTGATGGCCCGATAATGCCGCAAGCTGCGATTCATTTCAAGGATGGCCATCCAAGAGAAAGAAGGTCGGCCCCTCTCGCCAAGGCAGTGAGGGGCCGGGGTGGCCAAGCGGTTCCGCGGGAGCGAGGGCACGGCAGCTATTCGCCGGACGCGGCCTCGAGCCCTGGAAACAGGTCGCGCAGCAACGGGGCCGCCCGCAAAGCCCCGGAAACGCGCCGCGCAGTAATGGGACGTTACTGCGCGGCGCGTTTTTAGGGCGAACAGACGCTTTGCGTTACTGCGCGACGCATCTTTAGGGCGAACGGACACCCGCCATTACTGCGCGGCGAGGTTACAGGGCGCGACGCCGCAGGCCATTACTGCGCGACGCAATTACGGGGCGCAAGAAGAGCGGCGCGAGGCCTAAATCGAGTTCGCGGCCGCGTAGGCGGTGCGGATAGCGCTCGCGATGTCGGCCGTGCGCTCGCCGGAGCAGTCGCCGACATAGCTCACGGGGACGCTCACGCCAGAGACGTCGAAGGCGTTGCCCTTGGAGCCGACCGCCATCACGACGTAATCGCAGGGAATGCTCAGCTGCTCCTCGGCGCCGCCCTCGACAGTGCGGACGGCCTCGACGCCGGCGTCGGTCACGGCCGTGACGCGCGTGCGCACAAACTGCTCGACGCCCTTCTCGGCGAACTCGGCCATGATGGTCGGCAGGATAGTGGCCGACTCCCCCGCCGCGATCTTGTCGAGCATCTCGACGATCGCGACGTTGCAGCCGCGCTCAAGCAGGTACTCGGCGCACTCGGTGCCCACAAGGCCGCCTCCGATGACCGCCACCCTGCCCGAGACCTCGGCGCGCCCGGCGAGCACGTCCCAGGAAGAGACGACCTTATCGGAGTCCGCGCCCGGCACCGGAATGACGGCGTCGTGCGCGCCGACGGCGACGATGGCGGCATCGGCGGCGTTCAGGTCCTCGGCCGTGGCCGCATGATTCAGGACCACCTCGACCCCGAGGCCGGGCAGGGTCCTCTCGTAGTACTCGACGGCGCGCAGGATCTCGTCCTTACGCGGGGGCGCGGCGGCAAGGTGGATCTGGCCGCCGAGGCGATCGGACGCCTCGTAAACAGTCACGCCATAGCCGCGCTTCGCGCAGACGCGCGCCGCCTCGAGGCCGGCGATGCCGCCGCCCACGACCGCGACCTTCTTCCGGCCCTCGCCCGGCTTGATGGAGACCGTGGCCTCGTCGCCGTTCTCGGCGTTGAGCACGCACGAGATGTAGCGGCGGCCTTGGATGGCGTCGACGCACCCCTTGTTGCAGTTGAGGCACTCGCGGATCGGCTCCCCCGTCGCCGCCTTGAGCGCGATATCGGGGTCGCAGAGAAGCGAGCGCCCGTACCCGATGACATCCGCGGAACCGTCGGCGAGGATCTTCTCGCCGGCCTCGACCGTGACAACACGGCCGACCGTGGCCACGGGTATCGAGACGAGGGCCTTCACGCGCTCGGCCACCGGGAGCGTCCAGTTGTACGGCATGGTGCCCATCGGCGGGATGGTGTCGCCCATGTTGCCCGTGTGGTTTGCCTGCGCAACCTGGATCATGTCGACGCCCGCGGCCTCGAGGAGCTTCGCGAACTCGCATGCCTCGTCGGGAAGAAGCCCGCCCTTGCCGCGCGGGGTACCGTCGGCGTTCTGCATGATCACGGGCAGCTTGTACTCAAGCATGAGCGCAGGCGCGGCCTCCTTGATGGCGCCGACGACCTCAAGGGCATAGCGGACGCGGTTCTCGAAGGCGCCGCCGTACTCATCCGTACGGCGGTTGAGCGTGGCCGAGCAAAGCGAGCCCACGAGGCGGTCGCCGTGGACCTCGATGGCGTCGACGCCGGCCTTCTGGGCGCGGGCGGCCGCCGCGGCGATTGAATCCTTGATCTGGGCGAGCTGCTCGGCGCTTGCCTCGTTGACGAAGTGCTGCATGTCGTGATGGAGCTTGGCGTAGGCTTCGCGGGTGATCTTCTCGGACTCGGCGGTCTTGGCGGAGAAGGTCTCCTCGTCGCCTGCGGCCTTGGCCTCCTGAGCCGCCTTCGCGGCCATACGGGCGCTCATGATCATGCGGCCGACGCCCGGCACGTCGTACTCAGGGTGGAAGAGCTGCAGGCCGAGCTTGGCCCCGTGCTTGTGAACGGCCTCGGCAAGAGCCTCGAACGACGGGATCTGGGCGTCGTTAGCGAGCTTGGGCGTGGGACTCGCGGTCATGACGGGGGCCACGTCGCCGATGACGATGTAGGCCGCCCCGCCCTTGGCCAGGCGCTCATAGAACGCGAGGCTGCGCGCTCCGATGGACCCGTCGCGCTCCTCGTAGCCGGTGGTGAGCGGCGGGAACATAACGCGGTTCTTGAGCTCGATGGGCCCGACCTTGATCGGCTCCAGGAGCCTGCGTGCCGGTTCTGCCATTGTTCGGTCCTCTCCTTAGGCGCCCGGAGGCGCGATGACGGTAATCCCCCGCCACGAGAATACGGCAGAACTGACATACCAGATTAAGAGCATCGGTAAAGGGGCGCCGAGGCCGGCCAAGCGTATGCGAACGCCCCACGCGAAGCGGATTCGCGCGGGGCCGACCTAAGGCTCGAAAGACGCAACGTCGCCGGGAGCCAGGTCCCAGAGGCGCCCATAGAGCTCATTGCCGAGCAGCCATCCCTTTTGGGTCGTGGCCAAGGAGCCGTTGAACTCGGTGAGAAACCCCTCACGCGCAAGCGCCTCGAGGCAGTCGTCGAGCCCGGGAAGAAGCCCGCGCGCATGTCGAATGAGCCCAGGATCGAGTCCGCGAGAAAGGCGCGCCCCCAGCATCAGGTCCTCAGCCGCGCTCTGCGCCGGCGTGAGGAACTCCACCGAGAACTTGAGGGAGCCGAGACCCGGAGCATCAACTATTTGCCGAGCCGCATTCATTACCGTGAGCCGGGCCCGAGAGGTGCCCTTAGGCACATGAGGTAAATTCCCGCACACGTCGCAAAGTCTCAAGTAACCCTCAAGGGTTAGCATACTTGAGGCTTTTGTCCCCAACGCTAAATATGGTTGGCCTGTCCAATAAGCGGTATTGTGCTGACATTCTTTACCATCAAACGCGTAGCTCGCAACCTCATAACGATTGAATCCTTTACCCTCAAGCTTTACTTGAGCGTTACGCATCCGTTGCGCTTGGACCTCATCCGAGTTCCATGGGCAGTCTTCCTCGCCATACCGAGAATCGAAGACGGTCCCTTCTTCGATCATGAGCGGATACACGCTCACATGCGTGGCCCCGAGCATAAGGAACTCATTCAACGTACGCTCCCAGGAGACCTCATCCTGCCCCGGGGTGGCGCACATCAGGTCGCACGAGACGTCAAGCCCCGACGCCACGGCCGCACGCACTCGGTCCTTGGCGAGCGCCGCGTCGTGAAGCCTGCCGAGAAGCCCAAGCTCTTCATCAGCGAGGCTCTGCACGCCGATCGAGACGCGGGTCGAGCCCGCGGCGGTAATCGCCTCAAGAACGCCATCATCCAAAGAATCCGGGTTCGCCTCGCAGCTCAGCTCAGAAGGAGCCAGCGACGCGACCCTGTGGACGAGCGACCCGAGGGCTTCGGCCCCCAGAAGCGTCGGCGTCCCTCCCCCGATGTAGGCGGTCTCGAGCCCTTCAAGGAGCCCCAAGCTCTCCGCCTCATCGACTTGATGCTCTAAAGCCCGCGTATACGCGCTCATAAGCGGGTCTCGTCTTCCCGTGGCGCGCGAAGCGAAGTCGCAGTAGGCACACTTCTGCGCACAGAAGGGAATATGCAGGTACAGCGCATACGCAGAGGCCCGCTCAAGGCGGGCCTCCCACGGTTGCTTATCTGTCGGTGTTTTCATCGGCATCCAAAACCGCTTCCTTGATCCTCGCTATGGCAACGAGGAACTCGTCCAAGGTTGTGCACTTATTGGCAACGCCGCGCCAATATGCCGCATCTGGCATACCTCTGAGATACCAGTTTGCGAGGCTTCTGCCACGCTTAAGGTGTGCCCCGCACGCGTCGAGAAGCCGCATATGGCACTCGAACGCATCGAGGCGCTGCCCGTAGCTCGGCGCAAACGGCTCGCGGCCGCCAAGCACGTCGCGGGCCTGAGAGAAGACCCAGGGGTTGCCGTAGGTGCCGCGCGCGACCATGACGGCCGTGGCCCCCGTGTCGCTCAGCATGGACGCGGCCTCATGGGCATCGCGCACGTCGCCCGATCCGATGACCGGGATATCCACGGCCTCGACGACGCGGCTGATGACCTCACGCTCGGACTCGCCGTGGTACATCTGGGTCGCGTATCGCCCGTGCACCGCGACGGCGGCCGCGCCCGCGGACTCCATCCGCTTGGCGAACTCGGGGGCGACCTCGGCCCCGTCGCGGCGACCGCGCCGGATCTTCACCGTCGTCGGGATGCCGTACGGCTCAAGCGAGTCGACGCAGGCGCGGACAAGCGACTCGGCGACATCGGGCGTCTCCATAAGGGCCGCCCCCTCGCCCTTCTTCGTGACCTTGGGTACTGGGCACGCCATGTTTATGTCTATGAGCACCAGGCGATCGCCGAGCTTCTCGGCGACCCCGGCGGCCGCCTCGGCGAAGAGCTCCGGCTTAGAGCCGAACAGCTGGACCGCCAGGTCCGGCTCCCCCTCGGCAGTCTCCGTGAGCTCCCAGCTTCCGTTTCCGCCGTAATGAAGCCCCGCGCAGGACACCATCTCGGAATACGCGAGGTCGGCCCCGCCGGCCCTCGCCATCATGCGGTACGCCGAGTCGGTCACGCCGGCCATCGGCGCCATGAGGAACGGATGGGCAGCCAGACGCTTGGCAAGCGTCGCCCTCTTATCACCGTCGGCAAACGGCTCGATGGCCCCACAAAGGCCGACGCCCGGGCCGAACTCGGCCAGGACGTCGCTGGGCTTGCAACAAGGGTTGTGCAAAGTCTCCCCCACTATTCGTCGTCGACCTTGAGGACGGCGAGGAACGCCTCCTGCGGCACCTCGACGGAACCGATGGCCTTCATGCGCTTCTTGCCTTCCTTCTGCTTCTCGAGCAGCTTGCGCTTTCGGCTCACGTCGCCGCCGTAGCACTTGGCAAGAACGTCCTTACGCACGGCCTTGACCGTCGAGCGACTGATGATCTTGTTGCCGATGGCGCCCTGGATAGGCACCTCGAACTGCTGGCGCGGGATGATCTCCTTGAGCTTGTCGCACAGGCCGCGGGCAAGGTTGTACGCCTTGTCCTTGTGGACGATGAACGAGAGCGCGTCGACCTCGTCGCCGGAAAGCAGGATATCGAGCTTGACGAGCTCGCTTGTCCGGTACTCGGAGAACTCGTAGTCGAGCGAGGCGTAGCCCTTCGTCCGGCTCTTTAGTTGGTCGAAGAAGTCGAGGATGAGCTCGGCGAGCGGGATATCGAAGTGCATCTCAACCGACTTCTCGGTGAGGTAGACCATGTCGCGCATCTCGCCGCGGTGCTCGATGCCGAGCTGCATGACGGCGCCCGTGAACTCGGGCGGCACGATGACCTTGGCGTTGAGGTAAGGCTCCTCGATGTGCTCGATGCGCGTGACGTCGGGCAGGTCCTGCGGGCTGCGCACCTCGATCATCTCGCCGTCGGTCTTGTAGACGTGGTAGTCGACGGAAGGCGACGTGGCGATGAGCGAGAGATTGAACTCGCGCTCAAGGCGCTCCTTGACGACCTCCATGTGGAGAAGGCCGAGGAAGCCGACGCGGAAACCGAAGCCGAGTGCGACGGACGTCTCCGGCTCCCAAGTAAGCGACGGGTCGTTGACGTGCAGCTTATCGAGCGCGTCGCGCAGGTTCTCGTAGTCCTTGTTGTCGATCGGGAAGAGGCCCGTGAAGACCATGGGCTTGGCCTCGCGGTAGCCGGGCAGCGGCTCCGCGGTCGGGTTCTCGGCATAGGTCAGCGTGTCGCCGACGCGCACGGCGTCGGGGTCCTTCAGGCCCGTGACGACAAAACCGACCTCGCCGACGCCGAGCTCGGGCAGGAGCTGCTCGGCCGGGCGCTTGACGCCCACGCCGTCGACGAGGAAGTCGTGGCCCGACTGCATCATGCGGAGGGTCATGCCCTTCTTGATGTTGCCGTCGAACACGCGCACCGTGGCGACGACGCCTCGGTACTCGTCGAAGTACGAGTCGAGGATGAGCGCCTTGAGCGGCGCCTTCGCGTCGCCCTCGGGCGGAGAGACGAGAAAGACGATGGCCTCGAGCAGGTCATGGATGCCCTCGCCCGTCTTGCCGGAGACGCAGACGGCATCGTCGGCGGGAATGGCGAGGTCCTCCTCGATCTCCTCCTTGACCTCGTCGGGGTGCGCCGAGGGGAGGTCGATCTTGTTGATGGCGGGGACGATGTCCAGGTCGGCGTTCATCGCGAGCGTCGCGTTGGACACGGTCTGCGCCTCGACGCCCTGGGTCGCGTCCACGACGAGCACCGCCCCCTCGCACGCCGCAAGGGAACGCGAGACCTCATAGGTGAAGTCGACATGGCCCGGGGTGTCGATGAGGTTGAACTGGTACGTCTCGCCGTCATCGGCATCGTAGGCCACGCGCACGGCGTTCGACTTGATAGTGATGCCGCGTTCGCGCTCGATGTCCATCGTGTCGAGAAGCTGGGCCTCCATGTCGCGCTCCTCCACCGTGTGGGTGAGCTCGAGAATGCGGTCCGAGATCGTCGACTTACCGTGGTCGATGTGCGCAACAATAGAGAAGTTGCGAATATGTGAGGTGTCAAAAGTAGTCATGAAATGAATAATAGCGAAGTCGCGCCCATCATGCTATACTCGCGAAGTTGACCTCGCCGTGTCAGGAGCCGACCAACCCCACAATCGGTTCCGCAAGAGGGCTCATGTATTGGTAATTGAAAGGAACCGCACGTGGCTAACATCAAGTCGCAGAAGAAGCGCATCATCACCGCCGAGAAGGCTCGCGTCCGCAACCGCGCAGTCCGCTCCGAGCTGAAGACCGCCGTCAAGGCCGTCCGCACCGCCGTTGAGGCCAAGGACGTCGAGACCGCTCAGGCTGCCGCCAACAAGGCCGGCCGTCTCCTCGACAAGGCCGCTTCCAAGGGCATCATCCACAAGAACCAGGCTGCCCAGCGCAAGTCCGGCGTCCAGAAGCTCGTGAACACCATCAAGTAGCTTCTCGCGATTCATCGCATTGATCAAGATCCTCTCGGAGTGCTGTCCGAGAGGATCTTTTTTTCTTTGTCGTGATTACGGGCCCGGCTTCACGCGCCTAGGCAACGCCGCAGGTCTTGGTGACAAGGGCCACGAGAGTCGCCGATTCGTCCGCGCCGGACTTGAGCGAGGCGTCGGCAGCGGCACAGGCGGCAAGAACGTGCTCAAGCTCACCGTCGCGGAAATTTCCCGCCCACCGGCCGAGATTGCGAACCTGCCAGTCGGCCTTCTTTAGCTCGGAAGCAAGACGACCCGACTCGCCACGCTGGGCAAGGCTTCGGGCGCAGATGAGCTCACGCACCCGGCCGGTGATAAGCGAGACGAGGCCGATGGCCGAGTTGCCCTCGAGCAGGCGGAGCAGCTGCAGGCTGCGCACAAGGTCGCGCTGAGAAATGCGGTCAAGAAACTCCCACGGTTTGACCTCCACGATGCGCGCGACGTTCTTCTCGACGATGTCGACGGTAACGTTGCCCGCGCCGCCGAGCAGGGCGGCGAGGCTCGCCAGCTGGGTATCGAGCATGGTAGAGGACTCGCCGACCCGAGCCACCAGCTCCGTGGCGGCGTCGGAGGCGATAGTGAGGTTATGCGCCCGGGCGAGCTTCTGCACGTAAGGCGGAAGGTCGCGGCCCTTCTTTGCCGCGCAGTCGATAATTGCCTTGGGGCCCACCTTAGCCACAGCCTTGTAGAGCCTCGTCGTCTTCGCGAGCGTCGTCGCGGTAAGGCAGAGCGTGCACGCAGGGTTCGGGTCGGTAAGGTAGGAGATGATGGCCTCGGACACCGGCTTGGGGAGCTTCTCGGCGTTCTCGATGACCACGACACGGGTGTCGGCTCCCATCGGAAGCGCGTTCAGCGATTGCGTGACCTGCGTCGGCTCTAGGTCGGGCGAGACCTGGATCTCCTCAAGGTTGAACGCCTCGAAGGGCCCGGCCACCCGCGCCTTAAGGCGGGAGAGCGTCTCTTTTCTCTTGAGCTCGTCGGGCCCGACGGCGAGATATGCGCTGAGGAGCTGGGCTTGGGCAGGCATTGGTTTCCTTTCGACGAAAGCCATGATAGCGCTTGAGAAAGGGTTGGGCGTCGCCACTCGCTGCGCATCGCAGTGCCTATTCGATAAACAATGTCCGTTTTGAGCACCTGACCTGCGGTCCGTTCGCGTCGGGCGACACGTATACGTCGCCCACGTCCTTTGTGCAGAGGAACACCGAGCCGACGGATTCCAACGCTTCGACGCACTCTTTGCGCGGGTGCCCGTAGCGGTTATTCTCGCCGGCGCTCGCCACAGACACCTCGGGAAGAAGAGCCTCCGCCTGTTCCGCAGTCACGGACACGGCCGAGCCGTGATGACCGACTTTGAGGAAGTCGATGTCCCCGACATCTCCGGCCTCCAGGACCTGTTCCAGCTGCTCGCTTTCCGCGTCTCCGGTAAGAAGGGCCTCCAAACTCCGTCCAGCTTGGTCATAGGAAACACGAAGCACGACGGAGTCCGCGTTCTCGTCTCCGGCAACCGACCCCCTCGGCCAGACCATCCGGGCCGAGAAGCCGCCGACGCGGAGAAGCTCGCCGCAGGAGACCTCAATCGGGTCCTTCCCGGTAAGGTCAAGCACGGTCTGCCTGAGCTCGGCGCCCATGGCATCCGCAACACCGTCGGCGACGTACACGCGGCCGCAATCGACAAGACCGACCAAATCATCGAGTCCGCCGACGTGGTCCTCATCCAGATGCGTGAGCACAACAGCGTCGAGGTGGAGCACGTGGTTTCTTGCCAGCGCGGTGGCAACGGCATCATCCAGGCCAGCGTCCACCATAAGAGAAGAGGCGCCGTCGCGCAGGAGAATCGCGTCGGCCTGGCCCACGTCCATCACGCAGATCTGTGTCGGCGCGAAGTATCTCCAACGCGCGAAGATCGCGAACGCGAGGGCCGCAGCCAGCCCGAGCGCCGACGCGAGCACGCGCCGCGAGACACTCGGCCAAAGCACCAGGAGCAGAAGGCCCATAACGAGGCAGACGAGCCAAGCGGCCTTGGCGTCGATATCGGTAGCAATGCAGGCGAACGGCAAACCGGCGAAACAGCGCAGGACAGCAAGAAACGCGTCGCCGAGCAACCGCGAGGCGGCGAGCACGGGGCCCGAAGAGACGAGGGGCGCGGCCGCGGCGCAGGCGGCTCCCAAAGCCAGCAATGGGGTAAACAGCGCCCCGAGCGCCACATTGGCAAAAGGCGCCACAAGCGAAAGCTTGCCGAACGCCGGAAGGCAAACCGGAGCGGACGCGACCTGACAGACGAGGGTGGCGGCCAAAGACTGATAGAGATACGTTTTCGCACGCTTTACCTGCGGGCGAGCGGCTTCGGGCGCCCGTATCAAAGGGTTCTCGATGGCAAGCAGGCACATGAGCTGATGCTCCGCGTATCTGCTGAACAGGCACATGCCTCCGACGCAAAGCAGCGAGAGGAGAAAGCCCATCTGGCCCGTGGAGCAGGGGTCGATGAGCGCGATGGCGCACGCCATGACGCTCATGGCCGAGAGAGGGTGCCCGCGCCGTCCCGCGACCTCGCCGGCTCCGGCCGCGATGGACATGAGCCAGCTCCTCACTGCCGAGAGCGGGCTTCCGCAAAAAACGACGAACACGCCGGTCGCCGCTGCGAGCAACGCGATTTTGACAACTTTCTTCCACCTGGTCTTTTTAATAAGCCCCGCGAGCATAGAGGAAACGAGCGCAAGGTGGCTGCCGGAGACGGCAATCAAATGAGACGCGCCGCAGGCGGCGAAGTCATCGGAAAGCCCGAGCTCCTTGGCCGGGGCGGCATACCCGCATACGAGGCCAGCGAGCAAGGCCCCGCTGGCCGTTGCCTCGCCCTGCGGGCAAAACGCCTCCACGGCAGCTCGCCGAAACGAAAGCAGAGCGCCGTACGCTCCCGAGGGGGCCTCACGCTCCTGCAGACGCACGACCGCCACCGTGCCGGAGATGCCTTGGCCCGACGAGCTCCTTCCCCATTCGTCGTCCTCGCAGGGCTTGAACCGCCCCACGCACCGGATTTTCTCGCCTCGATACAACTCTTGGGAAAAGGAGAGCCAAACGAACCCCGCCTCCCCTTCCGGCCCCGAGGCTTTTGCCCGGCCCCGCCAAGAAACGGCTCCGGGCGACA
>CAVIBB010000016.1:0-353 GCA_963640745.1 Paludibacteraceae bacterium | reverse complement strand
GTTCTGGCGGTGGCCGCCGACGACGAGCCGCAGGCAAGAAGCCCGACAAATGCGCCGACCAGCAGCGCCGACGAGAACGCGGCCTTATCGAGCCTGCTGAGCACGAGTCCCACAAGCGCCAGGCAAACCAAGACGCCAGCGACGGCCAACGCCGCCGCCCACCACTCCCCTTGCGCCTGCATAACGACCTGTGAGGCGACGATAGCCGCGATAACGCCGTACGCTGCCACCGGAATGGCCGGTCTCGGCGGAAGCGGCGGCAGCCTAGACACAGATACGGCTTTCGATCTTCGCGAATTTCTTCTCCGCGATGCCCGGGACCCGCATCAAGTCCTCAGGCGACGCAAAAGGCC
>CAVIBB010000015.1:0-28578 GCA_963640745.1 Paludibacteraceae bacterium | reverse complement strand
CGCCGGGCCGCCCACTTGTGAAGACTTCACGCCTCGATTTAGCCTCCACAACCCGCTTTTCTCGCGAAATCGACGGTTGTGAGGGCCTCTTTGCGACGTGAAGACTTCACAACTGTGAGCGGCGGGCGGGCGGAGGGGCAGCCAACACAGAGAAAAGGCCCCAGTTTCCCGGGACCCTCGGCTAGCCTTCCTTGAGCTTTTCCTCTTCTTCGAGCTTCTCGCGAATCAAGCCCTTGAGCGTGCCAGACATCGTGCCGCCCTGGCTCTCAAGCCATCGGTAAAGCTCCATCTCGTTCGGCGAGAACTTGAGGTTGACCTGTTTGGTCTTCTCTCTCTGGTACTTGGCGCTCGCCCTTTTCTGCGCCTCCGTCGATGCCATGCGCATCACCTCCGTCGGATATCATTCTACCGTTTGATGACCAGCCAGATCGACACTGCGCCAAAACTGAGGTTCGAGCCAGCGCAGGCGACGCCCACGTGCTCCTGAGACACGCGCGTCTGCCGATTCCGCCGCGCCCCGGACATCCGGACAACAATTGAGCGGAAGAGGACGGCGAGTTGCTATGATGTGAGTGATAGGAAGCCTTGTGCCGCCGAAGCGGCATGAGCCTTCCTATTTTGCTTTTGCAAAGACGAGTCTCTCTCCATGGCCAATCATGTAGGTCGACTTAAGCGAATGCCTCCTTAAGCTGTTCGATATCTTCTCCTCGGAAAGTTCGTCGGAATGGTTGGGGCTCTCGCTTATGTCGATTGCTATTGCCTCGAACCCCCTTTTCCTTTTCGACCGTCCGACGTGCTTGCTGATTGTGTTCTCGCTTTTTGCGCTGCTTACATTCTTGATTTCGTTTGATGAACAGTTAAATCGACGCTGCACCAAAACACGCGCGTCAACATGCAGAAGCAGAGACAGCACATCGAGGGCACCAAGGAGTGGGCGGGCCGCGTCGCCAAGCTCAGGCCGGGTGAGGCGCGGCCGAGCACGCTGAGCGTCGGCGAGGATGAGGTGCAGAGGCTCGTCGACGAGCTGAGCGGCACGGGCAAGCTGATCGTGAGGCGGCACAAAACCGGCGGCGCCCAGGTAAAGGAGGTTTGCAAAACAACCGATGGGCGCATAATAGGGACGTGGATAGACAAAGCAAGCGGGGAAACCGGGCAGACGGACAGGTTCGTTATCCACTACTCGAAAACCTCGACGCACATCGTACCCGCAGCGCCTTCATGGCTGGAAGGAAAGAAAAATGGAGATTAAGGATTGCGCCGAAGCTGCTCGTGCCTTGCGTGGGAAAGACGGACGTTTCAGGAGCGGGGCCATCAGAACAAAGGACGGCGCCGTGCTCAGCGGCTTGATTTTCGACTACGAGTTCCCCATCGATGACCCGGATGGTATCGGCTATTTCCTGCTAGAACTTGCCGACGGCGCAAATACGATCATCTACTTCGACGAGTTCGACGCTCTAATCGACGTGTGGTAATCCACGATCGGGGCAGCGTCGGTTTAGTCGGCTGTCAAACGGGCGACACGGAAGGCCGGGCATCGGCGAAGGGCTGGGGACGGCATGGCTAAGAACGACTACCACGTCATCGTGTACCAGGTGCTCGCGTACCTGTACAGCCGCCTGAAAGAAGGCAAGGACCCCGACGCCAAGGAGCTTCGGGCCATCGCGCTCAAGGCCGAGCTGAACGAGCGCTATTGGCACTACATCCTGAAGAGCCTGGTCGACTACCGCCTGATCGGCGGCTGCATCGTTGTCGAGGTCGACAACACGTTCGCGAGGGTGCAGGGCCTCGGCGGCGCATACATAACGCCGACCGGCATCGAGTACCTGACCGACAACGCCTTCATGGAGAAGGCCAAGCGCTTCCTGAAAGACGCTAAAGACATCATCCCGTTCATCTAGGCCCCGCCCCGGCGGGGCCTTTCCTTTGCCGCGTGACGCGGCCCCGAACATCCCCGGCAGGTAAACCGGCTGTTTGGGGGATAGCTTGAGCCAGTCGCGCATTTCGTTCGAGGATTACGACGCCTTCGTCGAGAAGGTTTGATTACCAGTTAAATCGACACTGCGTCAAAACCGGTTGTGGTCGGAGCGACGGGACTCGAACCCGCACGGGCAATGCCCACGTGCTCCTGAGGCACGCGCGCCTGCCTGTTCCGCCACGCCCCGGAGTGGCACGCCACGGAGGGATCGAACCCCCGTCTGCGGTTTTAGAGACCGCTGCCCTACCGTTGGACCAATGGCGTGCGGCTTCCCGCCGAGGTGTCGAGCCTCGTTCTCCGGAGCCAAAATCCGTCGTTCTTCCGTTAAACCAGCGGGAAGTGTGGCATAGTGAATTTAGAAAGCGAGACGTGCTCGCCCAGCCTTTTGGGAGTGTGCGTCTCGTTTTTTATTTCGCGATCCTCACGAAGCAGCCGTTCTTCTTTGGTTTGACTACCAGATAAACGGGCGCCAAAAGGCTACATACGCCTATACAAGACACTATAAGGCATTACCGCAGGTAGAATACTGTTTTTAAAGCTTCGAGCAAGACTTTGCGCGACTTCAAAAGACGAACCGCGCGGGTTCCTTTGTACCGGAATTTGTACCCCCGCAGAATGCGAAGTACCGCAGCCACGGGTGCCGAGAGGCGATATTTGGTGGAGAAGAAGCATCAAGAAACGAACCATCTCACATGGGCGGGCGCCAAGGAGTTTCCAACACCGCGCCGTTGAAAACCCGTGCAACGGCAACCCAAACCAAAAGATCGAAGACCAGCGGCTGGCGACGCCGAGCAACGCCCCATCACAAACAAACATCCGACAACAGCAAGTAGATTGATTACTTCGTATTACAGGGTGATATGATTGTCTTACGGTAAATCAAGCTAGGAGGGAAATTATGAGCTGTTCCGTAACAGTGAGGGTGGACGACTTCACCAAGAGCCACGCCGCCGCGATCGCAGAGGACTTCGGCTTCGACCTGTCCAGCGTGCTGCGCGCCTACATGAAGCAGATCGTCCGCGAGAACAGGATCCCCCTCGCGCTCGAGTACCCCGCGCCCAACGACGAGTCCCTCGCCTCCATCGAGGAGGCGGAGAGCATCATCGCGGAGGGCCGCAAGGGCTACTCCTCCGCCAGGGAGATGTTCGCCGCCATGGAGGACTAGAGATGAGACTCGCCGCCGAGTACACCTCGCAGTTCAAACGGGACAAGAAGCGGCTCGAGAGGAAGCATGTCGACATGGAGCCACTCTACGACCTCATCGACCTCGTCCTCCTCAACACCTCGGAGGCAATCGCCGAGCTTAAGCAGCGCCACAACATGCACTCGCTCAAGGGCCAATGGGCCGGCAGCAACGAATGCCATATTGCCAATTCGGGCGACTGGCTCGTTATTTGGCGAGAGGGCAACGGGCTCGCGGTATTCCAGCGAACGGGTTCGCACAACGAGCTGTTCAGGTAAACGCAAAAGGAAGGGCCGGCGGCGGATCCGTCGGCCCTTCCTTACTTGCGGCCCCCCAGGCCGTCGAGCTTCCAGAAGAGAAGCACGAGCGGGTAGAACGGCAGCAATACCAGGCAGAGAAGCCAGCCCCGATACAAACTCGAGAACGATTTGTACCACTTTTGTACACACCTGGCCAGGAGACGAAGGCTCGCGCAAAAATCACCCCGTCTGACCTGCGCGTTTGCAAACCGATTCCCAGCAACCCCTCAAATTCGGTTTAGTTACCAGTTAAATCGACACTGCGCCAAAACACGCTGAATATGTAGCTGTCCAACACTTCGTTTGATTACCAGTTAAATCGACACTGCGCCAAAACCGCGTAGCCTAAACGGCATGGTATAGGGTAGTTTGATTACCAGTTAAATCGACACTGCGCCAAAACTAATTAAACGACAATGGCTCAAGGAACTTCGTTTGATTACCAGTTAAATCGACACTGCGCCAAAACCTACGCCGCGCAAGTCGCGCTCGAGTTCTAGTTTGATTACCAGTTAAATCGACACTGCGCCAAAACGAGAACGTGGAATTTGTCTATCACAATACGGTTTGATTACCAGTTAAATCGACACTGCGCCAAAACGGCACCGGCTACGCCGCCGTGGCCACCTAGTTTGATTACCAGTTAAATCGACACTGCGCCAAAACGTCTCGTGCAGCTGGTTGCGCTCGCGGATGTTTGATTACCAGTTAAATCGACACTGCGCCAAAACGGAGATTGCTTCCAGTCTGAATGGTCGCAAGTTTGATTACCAGTTAAATCGACACTGCGCCAAAACACAATTGGGGGGATACTACGACCCCCCCAAGTTTGATTACCAGTTAAATCGACACTGCGCCAAAACACGGCACCAACCGGATGCGTCCGGCGACAGGTTTGATTACCAGTTAAATCGACACTGCGCCAAAACGCAATCCCGCCGATGCCCAGGCCGTTGCTCGTTTGATTACCAGTTAAATCGACACTGCGCCAAAACGCAATGGTGGACTCGGGATCGTCATTCCAGTTTGATTACCAGTTAAATCGACACTGCGCCAAAACTATATCAAAACCGAGTATAAACCAGACGAGTTTGATTACCAGTTAAATCGACACTGCGCCAAAACCGCGCTGCAGGTAGGCTTGAGCCGGGAGGAGTTTGATTACCAGTTAAATCGACACTGCGCCAAAACGGAGGCTATATTATCTCGACGCCAGGCATCGTTTGATTACCAGTTAAATCGACACTGCGCCAAAACGGAAACCTCGTGCTGCTCTGCGCCGCCTGGTTTGATTACCAGTTAAATCGACACTGCGCCAAAACTCGGCTTCATAGGAGGTATCAAAAGTATAGGTTTGATTACCAGTTAAATCGACACTGCGCCAAAACCACCGCCAATCGCTACCTCACTATAAGGAAGTTTGATTACCAGTTAAATCGACACTGCGCCAAAACGAGCACTGCGGTTATGTTGGCGGCGAGCTGTTTGATTACCAGTTAAATCGACACTGCGCCAAAACCGCCGTCGTTATGGCCGTGCAGATGCTCGCGTTTGATTACCAGTTAAATCGACACTGCGCCAAAACCACCAGCGACACGGCCCCGGCGAAGGCCTGTTTGATTACCAGTTAAATCGACACTGCGCCAAAACGGCGGCGGTGGCGATGCTGGCGAGCACGCGTTTGATTACCAGTTAAATCGACACTGCGCCAAAACGCGCGGGCGTGCGCGTGGCCCTCGCACAGGTTTGATTACCAGTTAAATCGACACTGCGCCAAAACGGCCTTCCGTGGATGCTTGAGCACGACATCGTTTGATTACCAGTTAAATCGACACTGCGCCAAAACCGCCTGCTGGATGCTCATCCACGAGTCCGGTTTGATTACCAGTTAAATCGACACTGCGCCAAAACTATTAAGGTCGCAAACGCGCTTTCCGACGGTTTGATTACCAGTTAAATCGACACTGCGCCAAAACCATTGACGTAAATTCCCCACTGCAAAGGACGGTCGAGCTAACTGGCAGATGTTTCTCAGCTCTCAATAAAATGCAGGTCAACAACCCTTTTTTGTTCGTGTGCATACCCATGCTCGTCATGCGCGCATTCCAAAAGCATAATACGAGATTTTTGAAAAAACACCTGCTCAAGAAAGCTTTCAAAATCATTTTCTGACAAAAATGTTTTAAGGTTCACGAACACAAAAGTTCTCTTGTCTCCCGCGTCAAGAGCTAAAGACATGAAATTCAACAAGTTGTCAAGGAACGTCTTTGTCTCTTGGTAGCTTACACCAAAGCCGAGAAACTTCAGGTAACGCTTAAGTTCCCATTCTTGACAACAACCAAAATCAGCATTCATTCCCAGCCCCAGCGTCATCAGCTGTACTTCCATCGCGCGCTGAAAGCCTTCGATTGCCTGACGCAGGTCCTCGTCCTCCAAGAACTCACGCTCAATCTTCTTGACCACCTGCCCCATTAGGCCACGATCGTCCCACGGCAAACGAAGAGGATTATCGATGACGAGCAGAGCCTCTTTTGTGGCTAGCTCGCTATCCCCTTCCCACAAGGAATAAGGCTCTTGAGCAAATCTTCCCTCCCCTGACATTAACGACTGGACGAGCCTTGTGAACAACGTCCTATTGGCAACCTCAAGCGTTGCGCACTCGCCCGGGACCAGCTCGATCGGTTCATCCAGCCCAGAAAATACGAGCTTCATAGGACCAACAACTCCTCCACCGTATCGAGCTCGTCATACGCCTCTCGATTGCCCGTTACGTACTCCATCGTCGCGAACTGGGCCTCCGAAACCTTCAGCACCTGTACAAGCCCTTTGGGCGGACGGTTCTTGCGCATTCTCGCCACCGCGTAGCCTGCGGCCCCCTCGTTTATGACGAGCTTGGCATAAACGGACTCCTGCAGCGGCAAGTACCCATCCTTGAGCAGAAACTTCCTGAAAAGCCGGTAATCCTTGCGTTCCTTGGCCGTCTCTGTCGGAAGATCAAAGAAGCATATAAGTCTCATGAAGCGACTTCTCCCCGTCTCGCTCATACGACATCGAACGCTTCGATCGCGTCCACCGAGAGGCGCTTGGACAACGCATCAAGGCAATCTTTGGTATAGAGAGATATCACCGAGGAAACTCTGTAGGATCCTCCTTTATACGCAATCGTCTGGTTAAGCATGTCTACCAGCATGAGCTTATCGTCCTTTGTAAAGTCTCCGTTGACGTTGTCGAAGACTATGCGGTCGACTATGGGCCTGAACGGCTCCATAAGGTCGCAGCTCAAATTGAACTGGTTGTACTCGTTGCGGTGACAGATACCGTGCTGCGTCAGATACCCCCTGGCGACGATTTCACGGTTCACGGCCGAAAGGAGCAGGGCATAGCCGTAGTTGAGCGCAGCATTAATCGGTATCTCGTCGTCCCGAGAGAAGTCGGGGCCAAACAGAGAGCGGAAGTACACCCTCGCAGCATGCGCCTCACGTTTGGTTGAATCCCCGGAGCGAACGTCAGCGGCGACTTTCTCGAGCTGCAGGGCATCTTCCTCGCGTGCCCTCAAGCTCAGCACACGCGCCTGATGGGAGATTTTATCTTTGACGAGGCGCTGCCATACCTGCTTCTTGGCGACCGGACCCCACTCGAACTGCTCGTCAATACGGCTGCTCGTATTATGAGCGCCGTAAAGAGGCAGGTATTGACCAATGGGATCATGACGCTCGTCGGAGATGACGAGCGATATCTTTGCCTTTGCGAGTTCAGACATCAAATATGCGCTGATGAACACCTGGTTTGTATGCAGCACCAAGGTCTGAAACTCGGAAAGATGCACCTTGACCGTGTCGTCTTCCTTGCGAACAACCATATAGCCGCCCTTGTACGACAGCTTGCAAGGGCTCTCTATGACGATATGCCTAAAGCCCGACACGGGTCCTCCTCTCAAACATGCCCGTCACGGACTGGTCGATGATGTAGAAGTCCTCTGGCACTGAAGTCCTGGCGGGTCGCAGCCTGCCCGCTGCCTTCCCCCCGCCGATTTTGCTTAGGTTCACTGAAACGGATTTCTTGGATCCGAGGCTGAGCAAAACCAGCTTGCCGATCAAATCACGCTTTTCATCAGATGAAAGAGCTTTGAACAAATCGAAATGGGAGCCCAGCGAAAGGCTCTCTGCAAGCATCCCGCATTTGCACTCAGAGAACCGCTGAGAAAGAATCGAGTAAGCGGATTCAAGCGCTTCGTCAGCAGCAATTCCGTGATTGAGAATACTATCGATTAGCTCGATTTCTGGCAGAGAAAATGCCAACTGAGAACCGCTTTTCATCTCCTGTTCCGCAGTGACGTAAAGCCGGCTGTCGTCTATCTCTACCAGCTGATTCTTTAAAATTCGACTTGCCTTGATACTTACCAGCGTAAGACCCTGCTCGGAAGCAACACCGGCCGCATAATCCACGAGCTTCTGACTATCGCAAGCTACGCTCTTTAGCGCGTATACCGGAAGCATGGCAAGTTTAAGAACATGCCCACCTCGTTTATCGGTCGCCTCGTAAATAAAGAAATATGCCGCTTTCTTGGTGCTGTAACCGCCAAACACCGAAGGGTCCAGCCCCGCCTTAAGAGCGATCTTGGGATTCTTTCGCTTAGAGATAGGATTGGCATCCCACAGGACGCCCGTATCAACATAAGGCATCCTGGTGATATAGCACTGGCGATAATTGAGAGTGCGGCGCATGCCTTCGACCTGTGCCTCGGCATCCCACTCGTCTTTGAAGACCTCGCCCGTCTCCTTATCAAAACCAGAGCTCAAGAAGCTGTTGACCACAAAGCCAGCAGAGCCAGGCATCTCGTGGGCACGGTTAAAGACAGCAGCCTGCGAGCGCACGTAAAGCTGCATCATTCGCGTGTAGCCAATTGGGTTGTCATAAATGCCGGGGTGCCTCATTTGGATAAAAAGGCCAATTCGGCACGCCAGGAAAGCGTCGTGGGCGTGATGGTAGTCGTTTGCTTCGCGGCACTTAACGAAACCGACCGCTTCGCGCAGGTTGTGGGACATACTCGCCTTGACCGGCACGATCTTCGTTCCCGCGTCGCCATAGCGCGCCTCGAGCAGCGACTGGGCAAGCTTCACCATCTGGGAAGTTTCGACAAGCTGACGGGCAACGAAGCCCTTCATCATCCCCTCAGACACACTGCTGCGAAGTAGATTATTAAACTTTTTGTCTCCAATGAGATGGGCATCGTGGAGACAGCGCCAATAGTCGCTCATCTTGCGCCTGATGCTCTCGTCGATGAGGAGCTCGTTCGTCTTCCTCTGGTTCTCCTCGCGATAAACCAGGGCCTTATTCTCAAAGCTGTCGTCTTTGATATAGGCGCGCGGAATAATGTGGTCGACCTCATACAAATCCGTATTCGAAAGCAGGTTGATGTCGATATCCCTGCCGGAGTAGAGGCACTTACCGCGCTGCATAAAGTAAAGGGTCAGACGCTCGTCGAGGTCGTTTGCAGAAGTTTCCTTAATCTCGGCCCAAATCTTGGGGTCCTCTTTCTTAAAGACCTCGAGCGCTTCTTTGAGCCGGTCGTAGCGCCTCTTGGTGCGCTTACCCTTTTCCTCTTCCTCGTCATCTTTCGTCGTCTCGATAAAGATATTTGTGGGCGCATGACCGGCGATCCCAGCGATCTCGTCAACAATTCGGATTGCCTGGTTCAAGCTCCTACGAATTGCGGGCGAACCGGGGAGGTCGTTGACACCCAGTGCGTCGCCGCGCTCGGCATAGTAAGCACGGTTATGCGCATCGATAGCCTTCTGAAAGCCGAGGTCCTCGTCGTGCAGCGCTTCCATCATGACCATGGTTTCTCCGCTGCGACGCGTGGCGTTGGGGTTGCCCTCGCGCAGGACGTCCATGATTGAGACGCTACGGCCGTTCTGAGCATCGACTTTGAGTCCGGTGAGGAACTCCTTAGAGAGCCTTCCCCAGCCGGTAAGACGTTTCTTGCAGATGGCCTTGATCTGATCGGCATCCAGCAGCCCAGAACCAGCCGGACCGAACTCGCTCTCGAGCTTCTCCTTCAAAATGGAGCGGTCCTCAAAGAGCGTGTTCCAGAGAATGATTGTCTCGACATCGCGGTAGAGACTCGTGCCCGGGACAAGGTCATCGACGTGCAGGACGTCCTTCGTGAAGAATATGAACGAGCCCAGCTTTGACTCGAGCGCCGACTCACCCTGCCCGCCTTTCACGACAGGATGAATCGCACCGTCCTCGCGCACAAGCCAATCGGCGATCTTCTTGTAAGTCACACGACGCGTCTTATGGAACAGGTCACGAATAATGCCCTCGCGCTGCGCGGCATCGAACCTGCGCCAATCATCGCCGTCTTCGCTCCAACGCATGCCGTTGAGCTCGTTGAGAACACAGAACTCCTCGTAGAGCAGAGAGCACTTGGGTAGGGTCTTCTTGCCCACAAGGTACGTGCAGTCGCCCGTCATGCGCAAAATGAACTTCTCGGCGCTCTTGTTTTTGTCGATTACCTGGTCCCAGTTCCAGGGCGTGATGACTGCGTCCTCCATACCGGGCTTGCGCTCAGACCACTGGAAGCGATTCTCTCCATGGGAATTCTGGCGGGCATTCTTGGCCGTCAACGGCCCCACGTAATAGGGAATGCGGAACGAGACGAGGCTTTCGAGCTTCTCGGCGTCCTGCCTAAGGAAGGGGTAGAAACGGCCCTGGTTCTTGATGATTGCGCGCAGCTCTTCCAAGTGGAGCTGGTAGTAGATGGCGCCGTTATCACTGGTCTTAAGCCTGCGCAGGAACTGCTGACGATCAAAGCGAGCGAGCATGTCAACGTAACGGGGGTTATCCGCGGCGTCGGTTTCCCCAAGGCGCTTCACGACTTCCTTTTTGAAGTCGTCGTAGCCGGTCTTGTGCAGGTTGTACGCCGTGTAGCCCTGAGCTTTGTCGTAGCTGTAGTCCTTGGAGGGGTCGGCAGAATCCAATGAATGGTAGGTCGGCCCCCTGAAGAAGGACTCGTAATCCTGCTTGGAGCAGTAATCCCGCACGAGATTCTTGAGGGTCTCGAGGTCCTTATCGTATTGGTCATATTTTGCAATCATGTTCTCGGAAATGCTGCCGCCGGGCACATAGGAGAGAAGCCCCTGGAGGACAAATGCCGAGTAGACGCCGCAGAGCGCATCGAGCAGAGCCGTGCAGTCATCGGGGCAGGCTTCCTTGAGCTTTTCGAGATCCTCTTCATTACCCAGAGAGATCTTGGTCTTCTCGCAGGGGAAATCACCGAAGACGTCCTTGAACTCGGCCGAAAGGCCAACCATCGCGTTAGCCAGCGCGCGGGAGAACTTCTTTTGATCGAGCTCTTCGGGGACTGCAACGGCGACAAGCGTGGCGATTTCCTGAGCCAACGTCGAACGGTTTAGGCGGTCGTCATTTTGAAGAGCCTTAGCGAGCTTTGCGCTCTTGTCCGCAGGCGTATCCAAGCCACGAGAAGTGCTCCAATCGGCAAGGGCCTCATAGAGGCCTTTGGCGCCTGCCACGGGGTTTGCATCCTTCGATTTGAGGTTCTTCTCGTCTTCGCGCAAGAAGTTGCCCCTGTGCTTGACGATATTGTGCATCGCGAGGTAAATAAGCCGCAGGTCAGCCTTCTCGTCTGTCTCCATCAGCCATTTGCGAAGATGGTAAATGGTCGCGAAGCGGTCGTAGTAGTCGGCCTTGGTGAAATCGGTGCCGTTAAAGATGGGGTCGCCCTCAACGGTCCTTGAATGGTTGATTCGCTCGAAGAAAGTGGGGTCAACCTGGTTCATCTCGTCTGCGAAAAGGGCCTGGAGAAGATCGAGGCGCCAGCGACGGCGGACGTAACGGCGGCGCTGGCCACGATGGATGCGCGCCTCTGAGGCCGGCTGAGCGCTATCGAACAGTCTAGATCCCCAGGTAGGCTGTTTCTTGAAGTGCAGCAAATTACCCGTCTCGTCAGTTACCGCCCAACCAACAGAGCCGGTTCCCATATCCAAGCCGATGTTGTATTCGCCGCTGTAGTTTCTCAAATTCATGTCAAGCACTCCTTCGTCGCGTGCTAAAGTGGTCTAGTCGATTACCAGTTAAATCGACACTGCGAGTCAAAATACGGCTTAGCCAAAAATGCTTGGGTTAGCCCAGGCGTCCCGTAGGGGACAATTTGACTCACCTAAGGCTTCCTTCGGGAAGCCTTTTTCAGGATAAGACTCACCCCAGTGAATTAACGAGAACTATCGACGGAAGGCTTCATCGCGTCGGTCTGGCGTGACTAACTTTCTCCACAGACCTCATCTTTAGAAACTTCTTGCAGCAGATGTCCTTGTCTCCACGAACAACCGGATGAGCACCCATCATTTGGTCACCTTCGATGTATCCAATCCGTCAGCAGAAAACCGCCTAAATGAAAGGCAATGGCACGAGAGCAACAGGAGCAGGGGACGTTAATTAGACCGCCGGAGCAAATAGCTTCGAATATAAGGTTGACGGCACGTAGGCTCAGGGCTTTCAGCGACATGACTGCACAATTTTCAAGCTTATACATTTCAAGCGACACAGAGTGCTGCTCAGCACTTAGGCAGATTTCTCAGCGCATGAGAACTCCATGATGGAACACGTGAATCGCCATAAGCTTAAGCAATTAGCTACGGTGTTCCTTATAACTGGCGAAAAGCTCGTTTCTACTGCGCCGCCAATCGAATACGAATGACGGACACCGACCCTGCAGAGCACAAGCCCAAATCAGCAACAGACCCAAAGCAGGCAGAGATTCAGCCAGCGACGACTCATGATCTTGAGCGTAAGCAACGCTACGCCTCCCCCTGATTACTCCCTCCTCAGCGGTCGTAGAAACAGATATCCATCCAGTCCAGCAGAACATGTGCCCGTTGAGAACGCCCTGAATTCACATCCCGTAATTCAGTCGCGGGCAACTAGCTACTCATACGACTGAAACCCAGCATCGCGTACGCTGATAGCCGCACGAAAGGAGCAGCAATGAAACCACCATCGATAATTAAGGCTCTGCTGAAAAAAGAGGGCACACGTACCGTACCTACGCTTCGGCTGTGGGCGTGTCCTTGGGTTCGATCGCGTCGCTGCTCGGCAAAAAGAATCCATCCGCCGACACCCTGCTCAAGTACCTGCCCCCTGGGCTACACCCTGGCCGTGGTCCCCGTCGGCTCGCGCCTGGCCGATGACGCCTACATCGTCACCCCGAGCACGGAGCCCGACGCCCCCGCCTACGACCTCGATGACCCCGACCTGCTTATCGGCTAAACACCCCGACACTTTTGCAACGGAAAGGAAAACCCATGACCCGCGAGATCAAGGGCGGCGACGTCCTTCAGTCCTCGACCGCCTTCGCCCGCCACTACGTCTTCGATCTCGGCGGCACCCTCTACGTGGACCGCACGCCCCAGGACGAGGACGGCGAGTACCTGTACCCCTACGGCACGAGCCTTATCGAGCTCGCCGTCTGTCCCTTGGAGCAGTGGCGCGTCATGGACCACCACGGCTCCGGCTCGGTGGCCGAGGGCCGCGAGTGGCGCGAGCGTTACCTTATCGAGCGCGAGCCAACGCCCGAGAAGCTTGCCGACACGCAGTGACGGCGCGACTACGGATACAACGGTTAGGCCACACCACCCCAGAGCAAACAGCGCACTCCCCCACGCAGCAAAGCCCCAGCGCGGGGGATGCGCCGGGGCTTTGGCAAGACTGGCATCTCGCAGGAAAGAAAGGCCGGGGAACGGAAGCGTTACTCCTTGCCGTCGAGTTGGGCGTCGGTGAAGCCGAAGAGCCAGGTGACGATAAAGGCGACGACGAAGCCGATGGCGATGCCGATGCAGCCGTTGATCAGGTTCGCGGGCTCGCCGCCGGTGAAGGCCGCGAAGGAGAAGATGCCGTTCGCGTTGGCGTAGAACTTCACGCCGGTGAGGCCACCATACAGGCCAGGCGGCAAGGCCGACGCCGGAAGCGGTGAAGGCCGCAATGGTCGCGGCCATGAGGACCACGGAATCGGAGCCGACCTGCGCGTACTGGGCAAGGGCAATGGCGGCGAGGCCGACGTGCATGCCGGTGAGGACGAGCAGCGGCCAGGTGGCGGCAATAAGCGCGACGGCGAGCACGCCGAACGGGGTGGAGGCGAGCCACTCGAAGAAGACCGCGATGCCGTTGCCGATGTAGTTGCCGATAGGCGCGAGCAGGCACAGAGCGACCGGCATCATGATCACGAAGGTGAAGAACGGCGCAAAGACGCTACGTCCCCTGCTCACGTCCGGCCCCATCCCCGATTCTCCCTGCAAAGTTTTACGCCAAGTGCGACGCTCGGGCGCTGTCTCTGCAAGGTTTTACGCCAAGTGCGACGTTATTTGGCAGCCTCATGGTCCATCAATGGCGCAAAACCGCAGGTAATCTGTACCGAGAACGCCACCACGTGCCTTCAAGCCATGAAATTACGTCGCACTTGGCGCAAAACCTTGCAGCACGATTCCGTTTACGTCGCACTTGGCGCAAAACCTTGCAGTAACATCCACAGATTGCGCCCCGAAGCCCCCACGAAGGGACGCGCCGGCGACTGCGCGAGAGCCCGGGGCGCAATGGACGCCCGCGGAACCACACGTGACGTGACCCGATAACCATTCAAGCTGGCATGCGCACACAAAAGCGCCGTCGCCGGGAGCAATCCCGGCGACGGCGCTTGGAGTCACGTATGAAGCGGCGGCAAGAAGCCCGATTCCAGCCCTACAGCTCCACGAGCTCGCCGGTCTCGGCGGCCTGCTTGACGGCGTTGAGGCAGCGCAGGGTCTTTACGTTGTCGGCCGGGGTCACGACGGGCTCGACCTCGCGGCGGACGACCTTGACGAAGTGCTTGAGCTGCATCTTGTGCGGCAGCGCCGGGTCGACGGCGGGCACCGTGGTCTGCAGCGGCTTGTGCCAGCTGGAGGCGCCGTCGTAGCTCACCTGGTGCAGGCGCGGCAGCGAGAGCGCGCCCTTGGTGCCGCCGATGAAGTACGCGTCGGCGTCGAACGGGCGGTACTGCGGGTCCTCGCGGGCGGTCGCCTCCCAGTTCCAGGGCGACGCGGTCGCGTCGGAGATGGTCATCGAGGCGAGGCTACCGTCAGCAAAGCGCACGTTGACGACCGCGGAGTCCTCGGTCTCGAAGCCGCGCGCGGCGCTCGACTGCATGCCCTGGACGGCCACGGGCTCGCCGAGCAGGTAGCGGAGCAGGTCAACGTCGTGCACGAGGTTGACGAGGATGGGGCCCGCGCCCTTCTTGCGACGCCACTCGACGTCGAAGTACTCGTCGTTCTTGTAGATCATGTAGTGGAAGCTCGACACGGTGAGCTTGCCCAGCTCGCCGGACTCGATGATCTGCTTGGCCTTGTTCACAAAGGGGTTGTGGCGACGGTGCTGGCCCACGAGCACGGGCACGCCCGCGGCCTCAGCCTCGGCGGCGAAGGCCTCGGCATCGGCCAGGTCGTTGGAGATGGGCTTCTCGACGAGGGGCACGATGCCGCGCTTGACGGCCTCGCGGGCAACGCTCAGGTGCAGGTCGTTGGGGGTGGCGATGATGACGGCCTCGGGCTTGACCTCGTCCATAAGCTCGGCGGGATCGGTAAAGAAGGGCACGCCGGCGGCCTCGGCCGTGGCGCGGGCGCCCTCGAAGGCGTCGGCGATGGCGACGAGCTCGGCCTCGGGCTCCTCGGTGACGAAGCGGATGTGGTTGCGGCCCATGGCGCCGGCGCCGATGACGGCGATGCGGACGGGAGCCTGGCTCTGGTTCTCGGACATGGTTGCTCCTTTGATCTGATAAGACGTGCTCAGAAGCTACGAAGAAATGCGGCCCGGCCGGCTATTCGGGGGTGCGGCCGGGCCGCGAGGAGAGGCGGTGCGCAAGGGACAAGACTACGCAGGCGACCCTAAGCGGCGCGAAGCCTAGGCGGCCTTGGCCTTCTTTGCATCGGACACCATCATGTACACGGTGAGCAGCACGGCGACGGCCGCGATGGCGATGGCGCCGTAGAAGGACTGCTGGTAGGCAGCGTTGCCCGCGTCGGCGTGGTAGAGCACGGCCGTGATGGGCTGGCTGATCCAGGTGGAGGCGGCGTAGCCGAGGAACATGATGCCGTAGTTGACGCCCAGGTTGGAGGTACCGAAGGCGCCGCCGGTAAGCGGCGGGTAGATGACGAGCAGAGCGCCGAAGCTGAAGCCGAGCAGGGCCAGCGCCACGAAGAACATGGCCACCGAGAAGCTCATGGACATGAGCACGAGGGCAAAGATGGTGATCACGAGCATGACGAGCAGGGACTTGTAGCCGCCGAGCTTGTCGGTGATCTGGCCGAAGGAGAGGCGGCCGACGAGGTTGGCGAGCGTGTTCACGGTGACGACGGTGCCGCCCAGGGCGACGGCGGCCGCGGAGTTCGGGTCCTCGAAGAGCTGGACAGCGGCGATGGAGGCCACCTTGCCCACAAGCAGGGTACCGGCGGTCGCGGCGAAGGCGAACGTGGCGATAAGCACCCAGAAGCGCGGGGTGCGGACCATCTCGCCGGGGGTCAGGTCGCCGAAGGTGCCGGCGTGGGCGCCGGCGGCGGGGGCCACGTAGCCCTCGGGCAGCCAGCCCTTCTCGGGAGCCTTGAGGAAGAGGGCGGAGGCGGCGATGGTCACGAGGAAGAGCACGCCCATGACCTTAAGCGCGGTGAAGACGCCGAAGGTCGGGATGAGGAACGACGCGAACACCGGGGAGAGGACCGCCGGGCCGGCCGTGGAGGCGGCCAGGGTGATGCCGGAGGCGAGGCCCTTCTTGTCGATGTACCACTTCTGGCCGGTGGTCAGCGCGGGGTTGTAGCCCAGACCGTTGCCGATGGCGGCGACCACGGAGAACCACAGGTAGAACTGCCAGGGCTCGGTCACGGTGCCGCACATGAACCAGCCCACGCCGTAGAGGACGGCGGCGGCGATCACGATGTTGCGGGGGCCGATCTTGTCGGAGATGCGGCCGGCAAAGATGCCGGTCACGGCCATGATGGTCTGGAAGACGGGGAACGCCCAGGTCAGCGCGCTCGACCAGTCGGGGTACACCGCGCAGAGGTTCTTGCTCACCACGGAGTAGAGCGCGATGTTGGAGATGAAGAACATGGTGACGCAGGCGGCGGAGAGAACCGCGGCGCGTCCCTTGTTGGTGGAATCCGTTGCCATGCTGTTTGGGTCTCTTTCTAATTGGTGCGCGGGTGCTGGCGGCTGCGACGTGCCGCCCGCGCCCGCCTTACACAAAGCCTTGGTGCAAGTGGGACAAGCGTGCAGGTGAACCCTACTGATCGGTCGGGGTCTTGATGCCCGCCTCGTCGGTCCAGAGGGTCACGCCCTTGTTCTTGAGGTAGTTCTCGGCATACGCGCGGCGGCCGCCCGGCTTGGCGGTGAGGTCGCCCATCATGTTGGAGAAGCCGCCGTCGACCATGATCTCGGCACCGGTGGTGAAGTCCGAGCGCGTGGACGCCAGGAACATGACGGCGTTGGCGATATCGGTCACCTCGCCGATGCGGCGCGTGGCGATGAGGCGGCTGCGGTCCTTCTCAACCTGCGGGTCGGCGTAGAAGTTGGCCGACATCGGGGTCTTGACGAAGCACGGGCAGACGCAGTTGGAGCGGACGCCGTAGGGGCCCCACTCGGCGGCGAGCATCTTGGAGAGCATGTTCACGCCGGCCTTGGTGGAGGAATAGACGCCGGAGAAGGTCTCGGGCGTGTAGGAGGCGGCGGTGGAGATGTGCACGAGGCGGCCGCGGCCCTGCTTGATCATCTGGCGACCGAAGCGCTGCGACGCGATGAAGGTGCCGGTGAGGTTGACCTTGAGGACGGCCTCGAAGTCGGAGAGGGGCAGGTCCTCCATCGGCGAGAAGCGCAGGATGCCGGCGGTGTTGACGAGGACGTCCACCTGGCCGAAGTCGGCGACGGCGGCGTCGACGGCGGCCTGGACCTCCTCCTCGCTGGTGGCGTCCATGCGGTAGCCCTCGGCGTGGATGCCGAACTCCTCGGCGAGCGCGGCCGCGGAGGTCTTGACCTTCTCCTCGTCGAGGTCGAGAAGCACGACGTTGGCGCCGTTGCGGGCGAACTCGCGGCAAATCTCGACGCCCATGCCGCCGAGCGCGCCGGTGACGGCGCAGACATCACCCTTGAGGTTCAGCCAGTTTTCCATAGTTGACTCCCTTTTCTACGTGCAGAAACATGCCATGAGTCATCCTAGGATGGTGACGCCTGTCGCGGAATTACCGTTTAGGTGCTATGGTGTGAACCACAAGTTCACAGTCGGACGCGAGGCGTTTATGGCCCCGCGCACGGCTCGCCGCGACCGCGCGGCCCGCCGCGACCGCGCGGCGCGTCACGACCGCCCGCGGCTTGCCGACAACCACGCAGAGAGGGGCGCCCATGTACGACCGCAGGCTCGACGCCGTCACGGCCGCCGCCGAGCTCGGCAGCTTTACCAAGGCGGCCGAGCGCCTGAGCATCTCGACGCCGGCACTCGTCAAGCAGGTCACGACCTTCGAGGCCGAGTACGGCGTCGTCGTCTTCGAGCGCTCGCACACCGGGGTCTCCCCCACCGAGGCGGGCGCGGCGCTTATTGCCGACGCGCGCAAGATAATGGCCGACTCCGCGGCGGCGCTTTGGCGGGCAAGAAACATCGGCGGCGGCGCGTCGGTGCGCCTCGGCGTCTCTCTCATGTGCCCCGGCAAGAACACCCAGGCGCTCTGGCCGCAGGTCCATGCCCTCGTTCCCGACCTCAAGCTCGAGATCGTGACCATCGGCGACCTCTACGACACGCGCTCCAGCGTGATGACGCGCCTGGGCGCCGAGGTAGACGTCGTGCAGACGAGCTACTCCACGGTGCGCTGGGGCGGCATGTGCCGGCTGCTGCCCATCTTTAGCACGCCCTTCTCCATCGACGTCGTGGGCACGAGCCCGCTCGCGCGCAAAGCATCGCTCACCTTCGATGACCTGCGCGGCATTCGCGTGCGCATGCTCCGCCACGCCAACGACGCGACCGACCAGCTGCGCCACGTGCTCAAGCGCGACCACAGCATCGAGGTCATCGATGTCCAGCGGTTCGACTACGCGCTCTTTAACGACGCGGCCGAGGCGGGCGACGTCGTGGTCACGAGCGGCGCCTGGTCCGGCATTCACCCCGGATTCGTCGGCGTGCCCCTGGACTGCAAGATAGGGGTCCCGTGCTTCCTCGCCTACCCGCGCGACCCCGCCCCGCATGTCCAGCGCTTCGTCGACGCCATGGCCAAGACGCTGGAGATGCAATAAACCGCTGATAGACCCTCAAAAACGAGCGTCAACTGCGGCGAGGCTAGTTCCTATTGCCACGCGTGCGGTTGTATCCCCGCTCGTAGGCGCCGTACGCCTGGATAGCATCGCGCTCGAGGGCGTCGAGGCTCTCGTAGCCGCTGCCCGCGAGCGAGACCAGGCTCACCTCAAAGGCGTCGCCATACGCGTAGTCGGCGTACACGTCCCCGTTTCCGTGGCCGGTCAGGTGCGCCGCCACGCGTCCGACGACGCGCGTGCTCTGCCCCACGTAATAGCTGTCCTGCGTTCGGTTATGCAGCACGTAAATGCCGGTGAAGTCGCCGCGGGCAAGAAGCGCCGCCCGCGCGGCCAGAAACTCCTCGGCCCCGAGCGACTCCCCGCCCACGAGCGCGCGGATCCGCGCGGCATCGCGCGCCGCCTCGCGCCGCCCGCTCGTCGCGCACCACAAGAGGACGGCGCCCACGACGACGCAGAGCGCACATGCCACATAAAACACCTCATCGAGCTGCGGAAACACAAGCGAGACCCTCGCCCAGGCGCCCAGGGCCGCACCCTCGAGGAAGCACGCGCGCCACGTCGCGGCAACCGCCCCGGCGACCACGAGCACGATGCCGTCCAGCCCACGGCGCACAGGCGATGTTCGCTTCTTCTTGGCCAAAAGCCGGTTCCTCTTTCCAAAAGCAGGGCAAGACAGCACAGCGCCTATGTAGTTTATACATCACGCCGGGCGATTGCCGCGAGCATCCTTTGGATGGCAAGGCGAACGTACGGGACCTCGCGGCCGCGGGAGACGGCCCCTTCCGCTGACGAGATGCCCGCCACATGCTATCCTCTGCTACGGCGCACCGCCTGCGGGTGGCCGCCCGCGCTGTTCGGGTCCGATATCCAGCGCGTTAGAAGCTAAAACCAAAGGAGAAAAGGAATATCCATGCTTAAAGAGACCCTTGAGGACTACAAGATCCTCCTGCGAAGCATCCCTGCTTCCACCATCACCGTGTTCGTCGTGAGCGTCATCCTCATGAACTTGCTGGCCAACAAAGAGCTCGTGAGCTTCCCCTATCTCGCGCTCGACTGCGGCTTCACCCTGAGCTGGGTGGCGTTCCTGTGCCAGGACATGATCTGCAAGCGCTTCGGGCCCAAGGCCTCCGTTAAGGTTTCCATCATGGCGCTCGCCTGCAACCTGGCCGTGAGCCTGCTCTTCTGGCTCGTCAGCCTCGCGCCCGGCATGTGGGGCGCCTACTACACGAGCGAGTCGCTCGAGGTCAACGCCGCGCTCAACTCCACCATCGGCGGTTCTTGGTACGTCGTGCTCGGCAGCTCGGTGGCCATGCTCTGCTCCTCCTTCGTGAACTCGCACGTCAACCAGTTCATCGGGCACCTCACCGACGACGGCTCCTTCGCAAAGTTCGCGCTGCGTAGCTACGTCTCGACTGGCGTGGGGCAGTTCGTGGACAACCTGGTCTTTGCGCTCATCGTCTCGTACAACTTCTTTGGCTGGACCCCGGTTCAGGTCATCACCTGCTCCATCACGGGCGCGCTGGCCGAGCTCGCCTGCGAGATACTGCTCTCGCCCGTCGGCTTCCGCGTGGCTTCCGGCTGGGAGCGCGAGGGCGTGGGTGAGGCCTACGTGCAGAAGCACGCCGCCGAGCTCAAGGCGCGCGCGTAATGGACGTCCTCATCACCGGCACGTCCTCGGGCATCGGCCGCGCGACGGCGCAGAAGTTCTTGGCCGAGGGACATCGCGTCTGGGGGCTGGACATTGCGGAAGCGACCATAGAAAGTGCTTCTTACCAGCATTTTATTTGCGATGTGGCAGACGCGGAGAGCCTCCCGGACGGGCTTGAGCCCGAGATCATCGTGAACAACGCCGGCGTGCAGAACTCGGCCGACGACCTCGCCGTGAACCTGCGCGGCACCATCAACGTGACGGAGCGCTACGCCTTTGCGGGGTCCTGCACAGGCGAAAAACGTGAGCTCGGACGGACCCCCGCGCCGCGCATCCGCTCTGTAGTGATGGTCGGCTCCGCGAGCGCCCACACGGGCAGCGAGTTTCCCGTCTACGCGGCGAGCAAGGGCGGCGTCGCGGCCTACACAAAGAACGTGGCCGGGCGCCTCGCCCCGCAGGCCATCTGCAACAGCGTGGACCCGGGCGGCGTGGCGACCGAGCTCAACCGTCCGGTGATGGATGACGCGGACATGTGGGCGCGCATCATGGACCTGACACCGCTGCGCCGATGGGCCGAGCCCGCCGAGATCGCCGACTGGATCTACTTCGTGGGCGTAACGAACCGCTTTATGACCGGGCAGAACCTGCTCATCGACGGCGGCGAGGCCGGACGCACCGAGTTCGTCTGGCCGGACTAGGCGCGGACGCGGAAATCCTCTGCGGACGAAGGCGCGCGGCGGCGCGGCCGCCGGGGGCCGGGCATACTCGCCAACCATCCCTTCTTCGCACGTTAATAAGCCCCTGAAGGCCGTAAAACCCGCCTTCAGGGGCTTTTCTGCACACTTTTTCGAGATTCTGCGTGGATTGACCGGGGTTCTGAGGGGTCGCAAGGGGCGCCAGGGCCCGCATAAGCCTGCAGCCAGCATAAAATCCCAGGATTCGGGTGCCCGATAGCACATCAATCATTAAATAGTGCACGCAGAATCTAAGAAAAGTGTGCACCGAACGCGGCTATGGTGCCCGCGACGCCCTTGCCCGTGGCGAAACGGACGTCCATGGCACCCGCGACGCCCGCCCGGCCAGCAAAACACGCCCGCCGGCACCATCCGCGGTGCCGGCGGGCGCCCTGAGTCGAAGCTAGATGTCCAAAGCCGCGTGGTAGCCCTCGTAAACGGCGTTCGTGATGGTGCTCACGCGTCCGGCGTCGCCGATCACGCGAACGAACGGCGCCGAGTTGCGCAGGCTCGCGGCCACGTCGGCGCGGGGCTTCTGCCCGAGGGCGCAGATCACGGTATCCGCGGCGATTTGCGCCCGCTCGCCGGCCGCGTCCTCGCACACGACGCCCTGTGCGCCCACCTCGACGCAGCGAAGGCCCGTCCGCGCATCCACGTGCTCCGCGACCTGCTCGAGCAGTAACGGACGGTGGCGCACGTTGGCGTCGGGCGCCAGCGCGTCGCGCATCTCCACGAGCGTGACCTTCTTGCCAAGCTTGCCCAGGTGGATAGCGAGCTCGCAGCCCGCGAGGCCGCCGCCGAGCACGACCACGCTCTCCCCGACCTCATCCGCGCGCAGGTAGTAATCGGTGGCCAGGATCACGCACGGGTCGGCGAGGCCCGGAATGGGCGGCACGAGCGGCGTGGACCCGACCGCCACGACGAGCGCGTCGGGTGCCTCCTGCGCGACGAGCTCGGGCGTGACCTCGACCCCGCAGCGGATCTGCGCCCCCGCCTCGCGCGCAAGCATCTCGTAGGTGCCGGCCAGCTCGTACATCTCGTGCTTGAAGGGAATGGCCTGCTCGCCCTTGAGCACGCCGCCGAGCTCGGCTTCCTTCTCGTAAAGCACCACGTCGTGGCCGCGGCGCGCGGCAGTGTAGGCGGCGTAAAGCCCGCCGGGGCCACCGCCCGCCACGAGCACGCGGCGGCGGCGCGACGCGGGAGCGACCTCGTGCCCCTCCATCTCGCGCCCGATCAGCGGGTTCACCGTGCAGCGGCGCGTGGACGTGGCCGCGCGCTCGGCCATGCAGGTAAAGCAGCGCAGGCAGCGCACGATGCTCTCGTCGCGGCCGGACACGACCTTGCGCGACAGCTCGGGATCCGCCAGAAGCGCGCGGCCCATGTAGACCACGTCCGCTTTGCCCTCCGCGATGATCTGCTCCATCTGCGCCGGGTCGTTGAGGCCGCCGAGCGTGGCCACGGGAACGCTGACATGCTTCTTTATCTCCGCGGCCAGGTACACGTTGCGGCCGTGGTCCTCGAACATTGAGGGGTGCGTCTTGCCGAAGCCACGCTGGTAGGTTCCCGCCGACACGTGCAGCAGGTCGACCCGGCTCTCCAACTGCTGCGCGATGGCCACGCCCTCGTCCAGGTCGTAGCCGCCGTCGAAGAGCTCCGAGCCGCTCATGCGGAACTCAATCGGGAAGCGCGGGCCCACCTCGGCGCGGACCGCGTCGAGCACCTCGCAGGCAAAGCGGCAACGGTTCTCCAGGCTGCCGCCGTACTCGTCCTCGCGGTGGTTGAAGTACGGCGAGAGGAATTGGTTGATAAGCCAACCATGCCCGCCGTGGATCATGAGCATGCGGAACCCGGCGCGCTTGGCGAGCCCCGCCACGTGCCCGTAAGCCGCCGCGATCTCGTGGAGCTGCTCGACCGACAGCGCGCGGACCTCCACCCCGTCGGGGCGCGTGCACGCCGAGGGGCCCCACTGACACATGCCGTGCTGGCGGGTCTTGTCGGTCATGTACGTGCCCGCGTACATGCCGGAATGCGAGAGCTCAAGGCTCGCGACCGTGCCGTGGCGGTTGATGGCGTCAGCCGTGTAGGTGGCCGACGCGAGCGAGTTCAGGATGGACTCGTCGAGGTGGTAGGCGTGGCTGCCGTCGGTGGCGGGGTGCACCATGCACTCCGAGACCGTGACCGCCGCCGCGCCGCCCCAGGCGCGCAGCTCATAGAAGGCCGTCGACTTAGGCCCGATGCAGCCGTCGTTCGTGATGTCGGTCCCGCCCATAGGCGCAGAGAACATGCGGTTGGCAAAAGTCTGGCCGGCGATGGTGATGGGCGAGCTCAGGTGCGGGTACTTGGGAACGAAGGCGGTGCAGGACATACGACTCCTCTCAATGTGATGGCAAGAGAAGCGTATTCGCAGGTGATTACTATGTCAATGCTTACATGTTCTTCTCAACATGTAATAGCAGTGCGATAATAGAGCGCAGCCAAATCTCAAAAGGAGAAAACCCGATGGGAACCCTCAGATACGCCGTCCTCGGCCTGCTCAACCGCGAGGACATGACCGGCTACGAGCTCACGCGCGCGTTCGGCTCCTCGCTCTCGGAGTTCTGGAGCGCGCGGCACAGCCAGATCTACCCCGAGCTCCGCTCGCTCGCGGACGAGGGCCTCGTGACCTACGAGGTCGAGACGAGCGGGACCGCGCTGGAAAAGAAGCGCTACTCCATAACGGCCGAGGGACGCCGCGCGTTTCTGTCCTGGGAGCGCAAGCCGCAGAAGCTCAAGCCCACGCCCAAGGACGAGTTCCGCCTGCAGCTCTTCTTTTCCGACTGCCTGAAACCCGGCGAGCGAGAAGCGCTGATGCGCGGGCAGCTCGAGGCGCACGAGGCGCGGCTCGAGCAACTCCGCTCAAACGAAGCGCAGCTCACAGGTGGTAACCCGAGCGCCTTGGACGACACCGGGTGGAGCGATTACCTGGTTCTGCTGGGCGCCATAGAGCGCGAGGAGGGCACCTGCCGCTGGGTTAGGCGCTGCATCGAGCTCGACGCCGCGCGGTAGGTCATTGAGGCGCGGGGTGCGGCGCGCCGGCAACGGGCCGCGTGCCGCCCCGCCCCGCCGCACCCCGCCCCGCCGCGCGACCGGCGCCGCATCAAATCCGCGAGCAGGCGATCTCCACAGCCTCGTCGACGTCGTCGGTGACGACAAGCGACTCGATGTCGGCCACGTCGATGTAGCGGGCGTCGATGGGCGCCGCGCGCAGCCAGTCAAAGAGCCCCTCCCAATACGCCTTGCCCAGAAACACCACCGGCACATCGGCCGCTTTGTCCGTCTGCATGAGCGTGAGCTGCGTGAACAGCTCGTCGAGCGTGCCGAACCCGCCCGGCGTCACGATGTGCCCGTCCGCGTACCAGTTGAACATCGCCTTGCGCACAAAGAAGTACCGGAACCGCAGCGACACGTCCAGCCAGGGGTTGGGCTTCTCCTCGTGCGGCAGCTCGATGGCGAGGCCCACGGTCGTTCCGCCCGCCTCGCGCGCCCCGCGGTTGGCAGCCTCCATGGCGCCCGGCCCGCCGCCCGTCATCGTCGCGACGCCGCGGCGCGCGAGCGCGGCGCCGAGACTTCTTGCCAGCTCGTAATCCGCGTCGCCCTCCTTAGAGCGGGCGGTGCCGTACACGGCGACGGCGGGCCCGAGGTTCGCCAGCTCGCAGAAGCCGTTGACGAACTCCGTCTGGATCCTAGCCAGCCGATGCGCGTAGCGCTGGAACAGCTCCTTGGACCGCTCGGTGTCGAACATGTCGCGACGCTCCATGGTCGTATCCGCCATAGATACCCCTCACAACCGGTTATGCAGCAACGCAGCCGCGCGACGCGGCGCGGCTGGTGCGCAAGTGGTGCGCACACCCGTCTAGGATACGTCACGTCACCGACTAAGGGAGAAAACCGTGGACATCGATTACCTTCTGTTCCTCCAGAACATACGCAACGCCACCGGCACCGCCTTGCCCGAGTTCCTCGGCGTGGTCAGCAAGATCGCCGTGAGCGAGCTGCCCGTCATGATGATCTGCTTCGTGTACTGGGCGCTCGACCGCCAGGCCGGCAAGAGGATCATCGGCGGCTTCTCGCTGGGCCTCTTTATGAACGGCCTGCTCAAGCTCATCTTCTGTGTCTACCGGCCCTGGATTCGCGATGCGCGCGTGCTGCCCTACGGCGACGCGAAGGTGGCCGCGACCGGCTATTCCTTCCCAAGCGGCCACTCCACCTGGGCAACGGGCTGCTTCGGCGGCGTCGGCGAGTGGCTGCGCCAGCAGGGACGCCGGATTCTCTGCGTCCTGTTCTGGGGATTCGCCGTGCTCGTCTACTTCTCGCGCAACTTCCTCGGCGTCCACACGCCGCAGGACGTGCTCGTGGGCTTCGGCGCGACCGCGCTCTCGATGTTCGCCGTCTATAAGCTCGAGGCCTGGACCGATGAGGACCCCAAGCGCGACTTCTACGTTATGGGGGCCGGGCTCGCCGTCTGCGTCGCGGCGGCCATCTTCTACTACGTCAAGCCCTACCCGCTCGACTTCAGCGCCGACGGAACCCTGCTCGTCGACCCGATGAAGATGATCAAGGACTCCTTCCAGGGCATCGGCATGCTCGCGGGCTACGTCGTTTGCCGCGCCATTGAGCGCCGCGGGTTCGACTTCGACCACGTGCTCACCATGCGCGAGCGGATTGCCTGCTCCGTCGTGGGGCTTATCCCCTTCTACTTCATGCTGACGTCGGGCATGACCGCGATGAACGACCTCGTGGGCACGTTGTCGAAGAACGTGATCATGTTCGCCGCGATCGTCTTCTACGCGATGGTGCTCATGCCCGCCGCGATGTCGCTCTACGCCCGCTTCCAGCGGCGGTAAGAAGCGCGAAGGGCGCCCGGGGCTCGTTAGTGGCCCCTTAGTGGCCCGTTAGGGCACCGCCAAGGAACAGCCAGCTAGCCAAGAAAAGCGGGCAGGGAGACCGTCGAAGTCTTCCTGCCCGCTCCGGTTTTTGGGAACCGCGCTCCGTGCGTTTACATGAGCCCGAAATGCCTCAGCGCGTTGGCTATGCCGTCATGGTCGACGTCGTCGGTAACGTAGTCGGCAGCCGCGCGGCACTCGGGCGTGCCGTTGCCCATGGCCACGCCGATGCCGCAGGTCTGGAGCATGGTCACGTCGTTGCCGCCGTCGCCGAACGCGATGGCCTCGTCGACGCCGATCCCAAAGCGCTCGAGCGTCGCGCGGATGCCCTCGGGCTTGCCGCTGCGGGCGGGCACGACGTCGCAGAACAGGTCCGTCCAGCGGGTGGTCATGAGCCCCGGATGGCCGTTGGTGATGATGTGCTCGCGCTCGGGCGGCACGAAGCCGCAGAACTGGAAGACGTCGTGCGTGAGCGCGTACTCGACGTCGCCCACGTCGTAGCTCAGGTTGGCCAGGCGCTCGACCTCGATGATCTCGGGCGACTTGGCGCTCACGAAGTCGTGCTCGGCGTCCATAACGATGACCTCGTAGAGGCCCTGCTTGACCTGCTCGACCACATGCGCGGCGTCCTCGGCGTCGATAGGCGCCTCAAAGAACGGCTGGTCATCGGCGCCGTAGCAGTACGAACCCGAAAGCGTCACGTACGCGTCGAAGCGGTCGAACCCCTCGAAGCCGTCGCGCACGCAGGGCGGGAGCTGCTTCTTTAGGCGGCCGGTGGCCACGAAGCACTTGACGCCGCGTCGGCGCAGCTCGATGAGCGCCGCCTTGGTCGAGGCCGGCATCAGGTGCGTCTCGAAGCTCAGAAGCGTGCCGTCGACGTCAAAGAACGCGGCTTTGATCATGTTCACTCCCCTTGCGCAGGCCTTCTTGCCGCCGACGAGGATACCAGAAGCACGTCAAACAAAAATGATGCGAGGGGGTCGGCCCTCGCATCATTTTGGTTACCGCTTCGTTAGTTGGACGCCTTGGCTCGGTTGAAGTTGATAAGGCAGCCGGCCTTGACGATGGCGCGCTCCTCGGGCGTCATGTCCGCCACATAGAGCTTGACCTGCTCGACCTCGCCGCCGCCGCGGACCACGTAGGCCGCGATGTTGGAGAGGTCGCCGTCCATGGCCGCGCGGATGCCGGGCACGTAGACGTAGTCGCCGACCTCGAAGTTCGGCTCGCCGGCCATCTGGAAGGGCACCATGCCCCAGTTCATCACGTTGGAGCGGTAGCGCTTGGTCGCGTACTCCGAGACGATGTTCGCGAGGCCGCCGATGACGCGCTGGCAGCTCGCCGCCTGCTCGCGGGCCGAGCCGTCGCCGGGCTTGACGGCGTAGACCATGCTGCCGTACTCGACGCTCGCCGCGTCGGCGGCCACGCCCGCGCCCTCAAGCGCCGAGAAAACCTCGGCGAGCGCGGGGTCGGCCTCGGTGAGGGTCTGGCCCGCGACGCGCTTCTTCTCGACGGCGTCGACGGCCTTGGAGCGGCCGACGTACTCGGGGTCGCGGCGGCTCAAGGTGAACTCGGCGAGGCCGAGCGGGTTCGAGCGGAAGGAAGAGGTCTCGCCGGAGGGGATGAGCTCGTCGGTCGTGGTCACCGGGTCCATGATCTTGGAGCAGACCTTGAGGAGGATGTTCTCGCCCAGGGGCTCCATCGCCGGCCACGGCTTGATGTTCGGGCCCTCGACCAGCCCGGAGGCGGTGTCGGCCTTGCCGTAGCCCCAGTAGACGCGCTTGTCGTAGGGCGCGGAGTCGAAGTGGTACTCGCAGGCCTCGTCCCAGGTCTCGTCGGGCAGATCGGTCGCCGGGGTGAGGACGCCGCCGTTTGCCGCCGTGGCCGCGATGGAGCGCGCGTCCATGAGCGCGACGGCCGAGAGCTGGCCGTTGCCGGGCTTGGAGCCCTCGCGGTTGGGGAAGTTGCGCGTGGTGTGGCGGATGGAAAGGCCGTTGTTGGCGGGGGTGTCGCCGGCGCCGAAGCACGGACCGCAGAAGGCCGTGCGCACGATGGCGCCCGCCTCCATGAGGTCGTAGACGTAGCCGCGGCGCGTGAGCTCGAGCGCCACGGGCTGGCTCGTGGGGTAGACGGCCAGGCTGAACTCGCCGCAGCCGGTGTTCGCGCCCTTGAGCGCGCGGGCGGCCTGCACCACGCTGTCGTAGTTGCCGCCGGAGCAGCCCGCGATCACGCCCTGCTGCACGTGGAGCTTGCCGTCCTTAACCTTGTCGAGCAGGCTGAAGTTGACCTTCTCGCCGCCGATGCGGGCGGCCTCGACCTCGACGCTGTGCAGGATGTCCTCGAGGTTCTCGTTGAGCTCCTCGATGGTAAAGGTGTTGGAGGGGTGGAACGGCAGCGCGATCATGGGCTTGATGGCCGAGAGGTCCACGCGCACGCAGCCGTCGTAGTACGCGACGTCGGCGGGCGCGAGCTGCCTGTACTCGTCGCCGC
>CAVIBB010000014.1:0-30006 GCA_963640745.1 Paludibacteraceae bacterium | reverse complement strand
GCCGGGCTCTCGGCCCAAGCGGCGCCGCGGGCGAGCAGCCCCTCGGCCTTCTCGCGGGTGCGGTTGTAAACGGTGAGGTCGTAGCCCGCGTCGAGGATGTGGCCGGCGATGGCCGCGCCCATGATGCCGGTGCCGATGAAGGCCACCTTGGTGTTGTGCGTGTTGCTCAAGTCATGCCTTTCTGACGTGCCGCTTGACGTGCTGTCTGACGTTATCGATTGACGCGCCCTTTATTGCGCGAAAGACGGAAAGGGGCGAGCCCTTTCCGTCGTGAGGTTCCTTATGAGGCGATCAGTGCCGCTCCACGCCTATTTACCGCGGACCTTGCGCGCGAGCCTGTCGGTAAACGAGAGGTTCTCGCGACGGTCCTTGCCCCAGAAGACGCAGGCGACCATGCCCGGGCCCACGTGCGCGCCGATGACCGGCGAGACGGAGCTGTAGATGACGGGCATGTCGGAGCAGCCGGGCTCGCGGCGGAGCTGGTCGGCGAGCCACTGCGCGTCCTTATCGGCGTCCGCCGAGACGATGGCCACGGGCAGCGGGGTACCGCCGAGGTCCTCCTCGTCCAGGCGGTTGGCCTTGAAGTCGGCGATGATGGCGCGCAGGGCCTTCTTGCGGCCGCGGCACATGCCGTTCAGGGTAAGGGCACCCTTGAGGTCGTAGGAGAGCTCGGGCTTGATGTCGAGCTTGCCGCCCACGGTCGCCGCCGCCGGCGGGATGCGCCCGCCGCGCGCGAGGGCGTCGAAATTGTCCAGGGTGAAGTAGCCGTGGACGTAGTAGCGCGCCTCCTCGGCCCACTCGGCGAGCTCCTTGGCCGAAAGGCCGTTGCCCGCCTGGTGAACCGCCTCGATGGCAAGAAGCTCGGCCGCGGCGGAGGGGCAGAGGTTGTCGACGACGTACAGCTCGAAGTCGGGGTGCGACTCGCGGAGCATCTCGGCCGCCTGGCGCGCCGCCTCGATGGAGGACGAGAGTCCGCGGGTAAAGGCGAGGTAAACGGTCGGGACGCCGCGCTCGGCAGCTGCCTCGAAGACCTCGAGGTAACGGCCCGGCGTGACCGCCGACGTGGTGGCCTGCGAGCCGTGGCGCATCTTGTCGTAGAAGTCATGCGGCGACATGGACTGCCAGAAGTCGTCGACGTGCTCCTCCCCGTCCATGACGAACGAGAAGCTCACCACCTCGACGCCGAGCGCACGCACGACCTCGGGCGAGAAGTCGGCGCACGAGTCTACGATGATATGGACGTTGGGCTGCGCGTGATAAGCGCGGCCCAGGCGCGCAGCTTCCTGCGACGCCTGGGCATTAGAGTTGCTGATTTCGATATCCCCCTCAGGGGCGGTGGGCTCGCTCAAAAGCTGACTTCCCTACTCTTCGTTCTCTTCGATCTTGGGCTTGATAATACCGTACCCGCCGTTCTTGCGGTGGTAGATAACGTTGATAAGGCCGGTCGTGGCGTTGGTGAACACATAAAAATCGTGTCCGATAAGGTCGGTCTGGACGAGGGCCTCTTCCTCGGTCATAGGCACGAGATCGATGACCTTCTCACGGACGAGCTGGTCGTCTTCCTCCTCGGGGGCGGGCTCGATAAGCGAGGCGAGGTCCTCGGCGGAGACGGGCGCGGGGTGCGCGACGTGCGCGCGCTGGCGGCGGTCGACGACGCGGGTCTTGTACTTGCGGAGCTGGCGGGTGGCCTTGTCGGCGGCCTCGTCGATGGCGGCGTACATATCGTCGGAGACGGCGACGACGCGGACGACGTTGTCGCGAACGAAGACCGTGACCTCGCAGGCCTTGCGCTCGGGGTTGGAGGGGTTCTTGTCGACGCGAAGGACGACGTCGCAGCTCATCGGGGAAATGTCGAATACCTTAAGGGCGTTGCCGACCTTCTCGTCGACGTGATCGCGCAGGGCGTCGGAAACGGTGACCTTGCGGCCGGAGATCTTGATGTCAACCATACGATCCTCCTAACGATTGTGTGCGCGCCCCCGGGAGGAGAGGGCCTCGGCGGGTGCGTTGGTTTCTTCATACCCCAATCGAGCGAATGTGAAGCGCGGCGATTCCGGCCAATTTGGTCGACGGCGGGTTTTCCCGGCGGTGCGGCGTGTTTCCCGATGGCGCGGCGGGTTTTCCCGGCGGTGCGGCGGGCAAACGCGTCTCTTTGCGCCCGGGCCTTGACGATAAAAACACCCCGCCGGGAGGAACGGCGGGGTGCTTGAACTGCGGTTGATTCGTAGGTTGCTCGGCAAGGCCGCCTACTCTGCGGCCTCGCTCGTCGCCGGTGCCGCCGTCGAAGCGGACGCCCCGCTGGTTCCGGAAAGCGTCGAGGCGCTGGTGAGGGTGCCGATGCCGTTGGCCCAGCGCGACTTGATCACGTCGAGCTGGCCGTTGGTCTGGGCGGTCTCGACCGCGCTTCTGACGGCCTCGGAAAGAGACGCCTTCGAGCTCGAGACGGCGACCCCGAGCGAGACGGGGGTGTCGAGCGTGCCCTGGAACGCGACGCCGTCGTAGTCGGCCGCGATGTAGCTTCCTGCGTAGGCGTCGCAGACGACCACGTCTATGGTGCCCTGGGCAAGCGCGCTCATGGACTCGTTGATGCTCGTGAAGTTTTGCTCGACGCAGCCGAGGTTCGCGTCGGAGAGGGCGCGCTCGGAGGTGGAGCCGGGCTGGACGCCGACGGTCTTGCCGGCGAGGTCGGCGGCGGTAAGGGAGCTGCGTGCAAAGACGCCGATGGCGTTCTCGGCAAAGTCGCCCACCACGGTGATGCTCGCGTCGGAGGCGGCGTCGGAGCTGGAGACGCCCATCACGACGTCGCACTGCGTGCCGGCGGCGGAAGCAGCCGAGACGGTGGTGAACTTGACGTCGAGGCCGAGCTGGTCGGCGACGGCGTAGGCGAACTCGACGTCGATGCCCGACTGGGTGCCGTCGGCCTTGGTGGAAAGCAGGGGCGCCGTGTTGGAGGGAAGAAGCCCCACCGTGAGGTAGCCCGCCTCGACGAGCTCCGCGGAGTCGACGGTGGTGGTGCGCGCCGCGCGGATGGCGGCCTCGGCATCGGCGACCGAGGTCGTGACGATGCCCGCGAAGGAGAGATCGACGTCCGGGAGGCTCACAGGGCCGATCGAGCAGCCGGCGAGGGTCGCGGCGAGCAGGCCGGCGGTGGCCGCGAGCGGGGCCCGGCGGAGGTTGTTGCGCTTCATGGACGTATCCCAGTCTCTCTTCTTTCCCAAACCAACGCGTCTCGCCCAGCTGACCTGGTCTTTGACCCCACACTCGCGCACCGGAGCCTTCGCTTTGGACGCCGCGGCGCCCGCCACTTGCAACCCTCTCGCCCGCGAGGCCGTATGCCTCATAGGTATGACGGGCGGTGCGACTTACTTCTAGGACGAACCATGATCGCGCCCGCGCGCACGCGAACGCTTACGTGGACCCCTTCGGCCTCGTCTACCTTGGGCTAAGGACGGTCGGGCCGCCCCGCAACCACAGACCTGAGCAAGACGTGTGAATTATATACGCTGATTCAAAAATCCCGGCTCCGACACCGAGATTTTACGCAGCGCGCAACGATTCGACGGTAAGCGTTAACTGCGGAGGCTTTGATTAAAGCGGTAACGCGACCGGGGCCGGGCGCGCGGTTCCAGACGCGGACGGAAGGGGCAGCGGCTTCGGGCGCGCGGCTACCAGACGCGGATGAGCGAGCAGGCCGTCACCGGAGCGGCCCCGCGGCGAAGAAGGGCGCGGGCGGCCTCGCGGACGGTCGCGCCGGTGGTAACGACGTCGTCGACGAGCAGCAGGCTCAGCCCGCTCACGTCATCGACGACGCGAAAGGTGCCAAAGAGGTTCTCGGCGCGCCCGGTCCTGCCGAGGCCGCGCTGGTCGGAGGCCTTCTCTCGCGCAAGGACGTCCGCGAGCGGAAGCCCGAGCATGTGGGCGAGCTCGTGCGCGGTGAGCTCCATGTGATCGAAGCCGCGCCGCGCGAAGGCCTCGGCCGTGGCGGGCACGAAGCAGACGGCGTCGAGGGAGCCGGCGTCGAAACGCGGACGGCCGTCGAGGGCGGGCCAGGCCGCCGCCTCCTCAAGCGCTGTGAGCATGGCCGCGGCATTGACGGACGCGAGACGCAGCTCGTGGTAGTCCTTGAGGCAGGTGGCCATGCGCGGGGCGGCGCCCGTAAAGCCGAGCGCGCAGACCATGGCGCGCGTCTCCCAGTCGCCCTCGCAGCCGGTGCAGGTGAGGTCACCGTGGGCCGCGCCGCAAACCGGGCACGCGAGGCGCTGCTCGATCCAGGGAAGCGAGGCACGGCACTCGTCGCAGATAAGCTCGCCCGGCATCTCGCAGCCGACGCAGCGAGTGGGCGCCAGGGCCTCGAGGGCCGCGTCGGCGAGCTTCTTTGCAAAACCGGCCATGAGCGCCTCCCTTCTTGCCGCGCGGCTTGCGATGCGGCCCGCCCGGCCTGTCCGACTCGGCATGCCCTTTAACGTGGGGAAATCGTAGCACCCCAGCCGCCCCACGACCGGACGGGTTTCTTGGCACGTCGCGCGGAGATTTCGCGCCCGTTGGGACTTCTTGGCGGCGTTTGCGGAGAAATCACGCCCATTGGGGAGGGAAAAGGGGCCTTTGCGGAGTAATCGCGCCCGTTGGGACCCGTGACGTCCCAGCGGGCGCCTTATTTCCGCGGGCCAGACACCCTAGCGAGTCGGACGCCTTAGCGACCGAGCGCCTTAGCGGGCTGACGCCTTAGCGAACCTCGGCGCCAAAGGGGCACAGGGCAAGCTTGGCCATCTTGAAGAGCTGGACGCCGAAGGGGATGCCCACGATGGTCACGCAGAAAGCCAGGCCCGCGGCCGCGTAGACGATCGACATCCAGACGCCGGCGACGAGCAGCCAGATCACGTTGGCCAGAAGGCTCGGGGCGCCGCCGCCGTAGACGACCGTGCGGCCGAAGGGCACCAGGGTAAGCGTCGCCATCTTTATGCATTGGCGACCGAGCGGAATGCCGAGGATGGTCACGTAGCAGATGATGCCCGCGAGGAGCCATCCCAAGGCGGTAAGCCAGCCGCCGGTACAGATCCAGATGAGGTTGCCAATAAGCGAAAGCATGTGCCTTCTCCCCTACTCGGCGCGGACGGGCTCGCCCACGGGCAGGCCGAAGAGCTCGCAGGCATTGCGCCACAGCGAGCGATAGGTCTTCTCGGGCCTGCCGACGCCCGCCTCGTCGCGGACCCGGGCCGCGAGCGCCGCGGTGAAGGCGACCATCGCGGGCTCGCACTCCTCGCCGCGCAGGGGGACGGGCGCCATGTAGGGGCAGTCCGTCTCGGTGATGATGTAGCGCTCCGGCGTGTAGGCGAGGGCCTGGCGAATCTCGTCCGAGCGCGAGAAGGTCGCGGCGCCGCCATAGGCAATGTGGCAGCCAAGCTGCTTGAAGTCCTCCATCACGTGCTTGTTCGAGGTGAAGCAGTGCAGGTCGCAGCCAGCGGCGGGCACGCCCTCCTCGCGCAGGATGTCGACGGCCATACGGTGCGCCGTGCAACCGGCGTCGCCGGCCGCGTCGCGGATGTGAAGCTCAGCCGGGAGATTAAGCTCGTGCGCCAGGCGCAGCTGACGGCGGAAAGCGTCGACCTGGACCTCGGGCGCGACCTCGTTGTAGGGGCCGAAGTCGAGGCCTATCTCGCCGACGCCGACGGCGCGAGGGCTGGCGAGGAGCTCGCGGGTAAGCGCCTCGGCCGCGTCGTCGTAGCCTGCCGCGCCGTAGGGGTGCGTTCCTGCCACGATGTACACGTTGGAAAGAAGCGCCGGAACGTCCCAACCCTCGAACGCAGGCGGAACAAACCCCAGCTCAGCGGCCTCGTCAAGACAGTCCTGCGCAATCGCTAGGTGCGTGGCGATAAAGTCGTCGAGCTCAGCTGCGTCCGACCACTTGCGCGGGAACTCCCCCACCGGGTCGATGGGCACCACGAGCAGGCGGACGCCTGCAAGCGCCGCGCGGGCAAGGGCGAGCGCGGGGTCATGGAGCTTGAGGCTCCCCAGGTGGCCATGGGTATCGGCAAGGGGCGCGAGCGGGGTCGGGACCGGGCAGGCGCGGCCCTTCGAGTCGTGGAAAAGCTCGCCGTCAGCGAGAGTGAGATGGTCAAGTGCGCAGGGCTGGGACATGGTGCTTCTTTCCGAAGGCGCGGTGTTGGGGCAGTTTGCGGGCAAGCGGGCTGGCGGGCGAGGCGGGCCGGAATGGCCGGACGGCGGGGCCGACAGCGCCCTTAGGAGAGGGCCTCCGCAAGCCGGACGAAGTCGGCGGTGGCGAGGGTCTCGGCACGGGCCGTCGGAGAGATTCCGCATGCAGCGAAGGCGGCATCCAGGGCGTCCTTCTCGAAGCCGTTGGACCCCATGGAGTTGCGGATCGTCTTGCGGCGTTGTGCGAACGCGGCGTCGATCACGTGCGCGACGTCCGAGGCAGTAAACCCCGCCGGCAGCTCGGCCTCGGCGCGCTCGATGCGCACGACGGCGGAATCCACATGGGGCGCCGGCATGAAACAGCGCGGGGGCACCTCGAAACGGCCGGTCACGTGGCCGTAAAGGCCCAGCTTGGCGGTGTAGCCGCCGTAGATCTTGTTGCCGGGGGCGGCCGAGATGCGGTCGGCGACCTCCTTCTGCACCATCACGACGGCGCGCTCCAGCGCGGGCATCTGCTCGAAGAACTGCAGGATGATGGTTGCGGCCACGTTATAGGGCAGGTTCGCGACGAAGACGGTGGGCTCGCCGCCCGCCGCCTCGGCCACGCGCGCCGGGTCGACCTTAAGCGCGTCGCCCATGATGAATGCGAAGTTCGGGTGCTCGACCGAGTGGGACCAGAGCACCTGCTCGAGCTCGGGGTCGGCCTCGATGGAGACGACCTTGCCTGCTTCCTGGAGAAGCGCCAGCGTGAGGGTGCCGATGCCCGGGCCGACCTCGAGCACGCGCTCGTCCGGGCGAACCTCGGCAAGCGCGCAGATACGCTCGATGACGTGGTTGTCGATGAGGAAGTTCTGGCCCAGGCGGTGCTTGGTCGCGAGGCCGAACGCCTCGAGCAGCTCGCGGGTAGCGCCCGCCGAGGCCAGAGGTGAGGTCGTCATGCGCTTCTCCCCTATGGCGCGACGTGCGCGCCGTCGATGTATGGATTTAATCGCGCACATTATAGCAGCGCCCCCGCACGGGCCCCCGAGCTGCATCCGTGCGCGTCCGTCAGGGCGCGCCCGAGTCGAGAAAGCCCCTCTCGGCACCCGCGGTGCGTTTTGAGCGCTCCAAAGGCCCCTGCGAGGAACAAACTCTGAGATTTCGCACTTTAAAATTCGCCTGAGCGAGTAGCCCCATGCCAAAAGACTATGTTTTCCCAGGAAAATGCCCTGCCAAACACAGCATCTACTCGGAGAACCTCGATTTAAAGTGCGAAAAGTCAGAGTTCGTGCAGCACTTCCCTCCAAAACATGCGCCCAACGAGTTTCCGATCACGAAAAAGCGGCGCACGTGCCCGGAATGGCACGTGCGCCGTTCAAGATTCGCCGATCTGAAGGTAAAGCCCGAGTGCCCGACCCTACTTTTTCTCGGACGCGAGGCGCGGGAAGAGGGCGTCGCCCTTGGTCACCGCGACGCCGCCCGCAAGGCCGCCCCACTCGCACGCGGCCGCGAGGTCGCAGGTCTTCTCCTCGCCCTCGAGCGACATGCGGCGGAAGACCTCGGCCGAGGTCTCGGGCATGAAGGGCTCGAGCAGGTGGGCGCTGATGCGGATGGACTCGAGGAGATTCACGATGATGTCTCGCAGCTCCTCAGCGCGGGCCTCGTCCTTGGCCACGGCCCAGGGCGCGGTGTCCTCGATGTAGTGGTTGGCTGCGTGGACGAGCTCCATGACCACGTCCTTGGCGCCGGCGTAGTCCATCACGTCCATGTGCTCGGCATAGCGGGCCTCGATGCCGGCCGCGACGGCGCGCAGCGGGTTCTCCTTCTGGGCCCAGCCGTCGGCGAGCTCGGGCGTCTTGCCGTCGAAGTACTTGGCGCTCATGTTGAGGGAGCGCGACACCAGGTTGCCCCAGCTGTTGGCCAGGTCGGCGTTGTAGACCTGCTCCATGCGCTCGAAGCTGATGGCCGAGTCCTCGCCGTGGGCGACGTCGGTCATGAAGTACCAGCGATAGCCCTCGACGCCCAGCAGGTCGACGACGTCCTGCGGCGCGATGGCGTTGCCGCGGGACTTAGACATCTTCTCGGCCTTGCCCGTCTCGGAGTTGCGCACGGTAAGGAAGCCGTGGGCAAAGACGTGCTCAGGCAGGGGCTCGCCGATGGCCATGAGCATGGCCGGCCAGATGACGCAGTGGAAGCGGATGATGTCCTTGCCCACCACGTGGTACTGCGCGGGCCAGCGGTGCGCGTACTCGGAGCGGGAGGCCTCGTCGTCCAGGCTGTATCCCACAGCGGTCATGTAGTTGAGAAGGGCGTCGAACCACACGTAGGTCACGTGGCCGTCGTCGAAGGGCACGGGAATGCCCCAGTCGAAGCTCGTGCGCGAGACGGAGAGGTCGGTGAGGCCACCCTCGACGAAGCTGCGGACCTCGTTCATGCGGAAGGCCGGCTGCACGAAGTCGGGGTGCTCGTCGTAGAGCTTGAGCAGGCGGTCCTGGAACGCGGAGAGCTTGAAGAAGTAGGACTCCTCCTGGACGCGCTCCAGCGGGCGGCCGCAGTCGGGGCAGAGGTGCTGCCCCTGAGTCTCGTGCTCCTCGTCGGACTTCTTGACCTGGTTCTCGGTGAAGTAAGTCTCCTCGGGGACGCAGTACCAACCGTCGTAGCTGCCCTTATACAGGTAGCCGGACTCCTGCATGCGCTCCCAGAGGTACTGGACGGCGTGGTGCTGGCGCGGCTCGGTCGTGCGGATGAAGTCGTCGTTGGAGATCTCGAGCTCGCTCCACAGGTCCTTGAAGAGAGGAGCCTGCGAGTCGCACCAGGCCTGCGGGGTATCGAAGCCGTGGGCCGCGGCGGCCTCGGCGACCTTCTCGCCGTGCTCGTCCATGCCGGTGAGGAACTTGACGTCGTAGCCGGCCGCGCGGCGGTAACGGGCCTGGACGTCGCAGAGCATGGTGCAGTACGCGGTGCCCAGGTGCGGGGCCGCGTTGACGTAGTAGATCGGGGTGGTGATGTAGAAAGAAGGCTTGTCTGCCACGGTGGTCTCCTCATGACGGATGGATGGCATCTTGCTTGAATACAACTTTTTGATTGTACTCTGTTGCGCATGGCAAGAAGTCCGGTTTTGCATCGCGAGGAGAGGCGTATGACGCTCACGCAGCTCAGGTATGTCATCGAGGTCGCCGACGCGGGGTCGATCACCCAGGCGGCCAAGCGCCTCTTCATCGCGCAGCCGAGCCTCTCGAAGGCCGTGGGCGAGCTCGAGGCCGAGATGGGCATCGCGATCTTCGACCGCTCGTCGCGCGGCGTCACGCTCACCGATGAGGGCACGCGCTTCCTCAGCTACGCGCGCCAGGTCGTCGAGCAGGCCGACCTGCTCGAGAGCCGCTACGTCAAAGACACGCCGGTGCGCCGCGTCTTTGCCGTCTCGAGCCAGCATTACGCCTTCGTGGTCAACGCCTTCGTCGAGCTCGTTCGTGAGATCGGTCGCGAGCGCTACGAGTTCTCGCTGCGCGAGGGCACGACGCAGGGCATCATCGACGACGTGCGCCTGCAGCGCTCGGAGCTCGGCGTCATTTACCGCAGCCGCTTCAACCACGAGGTCATCACGGAGGCCGTGCGCCGCGCGGAGCTGCGATTCGAGCCGCTCTTCTCGGCGTGCCCGCATGTGTTTGTGAGCAGGACGTCTCCCCTCGCCGGACGCGCATCCGTGACGCTTACCGACCTCGCGCCCTTCCCGCGCCTCACCTACGACCAGGGCATCCAGAACTCGTTCTACTTCAGCGAGGAGCTCCACGCCGTCGAACCCTCCGACAAGCAGATCGTGGTCACCGACCGCGCGACGCTCTTCAACCTGCTCATCGGCCTTGACGGCTACACCGTGAGCTCGGGCATCCTCAGCGAGGACCTGAACGGCACCGACATCGTCGCCGTCCCCCTCGAGTCTGACGAGCGGATGGAGGTCGGATACCTGCAGCTCGCGGGCCGCCCCCTCTCGCGCGTGGCCGAACGCTACCTCGAGCACCTGCGCGCCTACGTGGCAGACCGCGGAGAGCCTTTCCGGGACCCGGCGGACCGTCAAGCTACAGCTGGATAATCCGGTCGCAACATCGCGCTACGTGCTCGTCGTGCGTCACGACGAGCACCCCTTTTCCCACGTCCGCCATCCTTCTCATCACTCCAACGACCAAATCCCGATTTTTCGGATCGAGCGAGCCAGTCGGCTCATCCGCCAAGATAATCTCGCCCGGTTTTACCATCGCACGGGCCAGGGCTACGCGCTGCTGCTCGCCGCCCGAGAGCTCACAGACCTTCTTATACCGGCACTCCTCCAACCCCACCCTTCTCAGCGCCTTGGCGACCAAAGCTCGCCTCGAGGCCTTTGGCATGTGCACATAACGGAGCGCCATCATGTTGTTCTCCTCAACCGTCAGACTCTCCACCAGCGCAAAACTCTGGAATAAATAGCTTATGTGCTCTCGAATGGCCTTAGACGCCGCCGGCGTCCCCGCCTTTGGGGCCGTGGCCCCGACGATCTCAAGCTCTCCAGAGCCAGGGGCATCAAGAAGCCCGAGGATATTCAAGAGGGTTGTCTTTCCGCACCCGGAGGGGCCTTGCACGGCGACGAGCTCACCGGCCCTCAGCTCAATATCCACGCCATCCAAGACCCTGCTGCCACCAAAGTCCTTTGTGATTCCCGCCGCACTTATCAGCGGCTTTTCCACAGACGTCATCCCCATATCCATCACGCCCCCTTCAAGGCATCGGCAACTGCCGCGCGCTCCCGCGCGCTCAAGCACGCCGCGCAAACCAAGCTCCATAACAGAAAGGCGGCTAAGGCCGCCGCACAGGCGGCAGCGCCGCAGCGCATCGCCGCGAGCACCCCGCAATACAAGCAGAAAAGCCCGATGACCAGTTTGGCCTCACGCTCGTAGCGGGCGAATCCGCTCCAGCCAAGCAGCCGCCCCACGGTAATCTCCCTCCCTCTCGCATAGACAAGCAGCTTCGCCAGCACAGCGCCGGCGGCGCAGCAGATCACCAAGATCGCCACGAGAATCAAGGCCAAAGTCATGGAAGAGCTCCTCATCTGAGCCAGCTCCTCAAAAATCGCCGAGCTGAACGGAGCGAGCTTAATGCGCTCGCCATCGAAGCCGTTCTGAATAAGCCATTCCTCGAGATCATCGGCGGTCGCCTGGTCGATTGGGAGCCGAACAACCGCTCCGGCACCGGTCTGCATAAGACCCGATTTCAAGAATTTCGGCATGCCGAGCCTGGGAAACACAATGAGCACCGGGTTGTCCACCATTCCCCCGTCTGAGTCGGTCGTGCGCCCATCAAAGGCGAATACCGAGATGCGGCCCGTGTAAGTTGCCGTTTTTAGCTCAACTGTTCCATCAGACGCGTCGTCTTGACGGCCCATAAGCGAACGCTCGGCGGAGGCGCAACTCTCCAGATATGCCTTCGCCTCCTCAAGAGCGGCGCTCTTCTGGTCTTCCGTCATCGATGAGGGGAGAATCACGAGCGGCGCGGAGGAGTCGTCGTCGACGGCGATCGACTCCCCCGCTTCGTCGACCAGCCCCAATGCTTTCAGGTAATTTGAGTTCACGTCAAGGCACTGGCTATTGCCAAGATCGTGGCAATCGGTGTAGAGGGCTCCATACTCCTCGTCGAGATAATCATAGAGATCGGAGAATTTATCCAGGTACGAGGTGTCGTCCGTGCTCACATACGAGTAAAACTCGTCGGTATTCGCCATGCTCGCGATGACGTATGCGGAGCCTTCTTTCTCCCACACACCAGAGCTGCTCCATCTTGCAAGGGTCTCTTCGATCGAGGGAGAAACAACCCCGCAAAACGCCGCAATGCTCAGCAGGACAACGGCTTGAAGCAATGAGCCCGCCGTGAGGGGCGCCCTGAGCGAAAGACCCTTCTTGAGCGACCCGGCGACAGGGACACGCATCGCGATCGACGCGGCCACGAGCCCCGCCGCGCTCATCGAGAGGAGCATTGCTGCCTGTGCGGCTAGAATAATCCGAAGAATCGCCGCAGGCAGGGGCCCTTTTATTGCGCTTATCGCAAAATCGAGGAGTAGGCCCGTCGAGATCTGCGCGACGATTCCAGGGCAGCAGATTTGGGCCAATATCGTCCGTCGGGACCAGCCGAGCATTTTTTGAATGCCGACGAGTTTGCTTTGAGACACGCAAACCGAGGCAACAAGGAGCAGATACAAAAGGCAAAACCCCACACCCGCTAAAGCCAGGAGGACGATTCCGCTGCCAGCAATCACCTCTTCGTGCACCCTCTGATCGTCCAGCTGATCGGGCTCAACCCCAAACGCAGTCGCTATAGCCGCACGCACATCCTGGCTCTCAAAAGGCACCGTCGACACGACCCTCAAGACGCAGGTCGTTGGAAGCGCCCCATCATCGTCGGCCACCTCCAAACGCACGTGTGAGGATCCGGAAAACGAATACATCAAACCGACTTGCAGCGTTTCGCCCGTCCTCTCCGTCCCCGCATATTCCCCCGCTTTCGTTGGCAAGCAACCGTCCGTCAACATGAGACGATCGACCGGAAACGTGTCGTGGTCGATAAAACCTCGCCAAACCGTCTGCGACGAGCCGTCGCTCAAAACACGCACCTCTCTCCATAGAACGGAGACGTGCGCAGTATTGACGATATCTTTGAGGCCGCGCATAACATCCCCGGAATCACGGGTGCCCTGAGCCACTTGAACGGTAAGGGAATACGGCCCGTCGAGAACCTGGGATACTCTCGTTTGGTCGGCGTAGTCGGCATACAGGAATGCCGCCGCCGTTGCGAGTATCATGCCGACGGCACAAACGATGCAAAGCTCAGCCTTCGCGCGCATCTGCCCACCTCCCCCACAATCGCCCGCGGGTCGCGCCATTCGCGGCGGCGCGACCCGCGACAACAGTTAGTTACCAGATTTATTGTCATGTCCCTTCACTCGAATTGACCGATAGCCGCTGCGCAGCAGGCCGTTTCCCCTGATACGGAGACACGTCGAATTTCTTTCTTCTTGTGGGCAAACGGTGGATTTGTCGCGATGAACGGCAGAAGGAGTGATAGGTCAACCCCAGCTGAAACGTACTCTGTTCAAATAGTTGGATTGGAGACGATGGTGCGTGAACTCACAAAACAGCTTGTTGAGGAGTATGCGGACCTGATTTATCGAGTGAGCTACACCTATCTGGGGTCAAAAGCAGACGTGGAGGACATCTGCCAAGAGGTATTTATCAAGCTCATTCGACGCCAAGAGCCATTCGAAAGCTCTGACCATGAGCGTAACTGGATCATCCGTGTGGCCATCAATGCCTGCAAAGACCTCCTAAGGTCCCGAGCGAGCCACGTCATGGTCGACCTCGACGACACGCCCGAACTTTCCACGCCGCACGACAACGTCGAGCAAGAAAGCAGCTTCGAACTCCCGGACGCTGTTCTTCCCTATGTCATGAAACTGCCGGTCACCTATCGAGAGGTGATCTACCTCTATTACTACGAAGAACAAAGCATCAGGGAAATCGCCCATGTTTTAGGGTGCTCGCAAGCAGCGGTTTCGATTCGTCTTAGCCGCGCCCGAAAAAAGCTCCGCCCCATGCTTGAGGAGGTCCGAAATGCGTGATGTGTTCAGTCAATACCGCAAGGAGATCGGCGAGCTTTACCTCACGGATGAGGAGAAGGCCCGAATAGCGGAGCAAATCGACGCGAGGCTCGACGAAGAGGAAAACCTCGGGGAAGCGAGGAAGGTCGACGCCCCAAAGACTCGAAGGCCTCCGTTGCGCGTCATCACGGGGCGAACAAATGGCTTGAGGCGAGCGGCGGCGGCCATTGTGGTTTTATCCGCGCTCGTGGCGAGCACAACAGCCGTTCATGCAGCGATCGGCGGAAAGCCAGCAGTCAGCACGATCGAGGATATCTTCTATGGGGCTCCGGCAGACACTGAAATCGTTGGCGACATCGGCAAACCGGTAGGCGCGTCCTCAACCGATGACGGCATCCGAATAACCTGCGATTCGGTGCTCGGAGACGCAAGCAACGTCGCGGTTATTTATACCTTAGAGCGAGAAGACGGCGCTTCTTTGGAAAGCATCGCCCAGAAGAACGCGGACGGGAAGTATCCGATTTCGTTTAGCGGCTCATCCGGGCTTGAGGTCGACGGAGTCGAAGCGGAAGAAGGAGCGGGCTATTTCTACGATTCAGAACCGGGCGACGGGAAGATTCAATACGTCCAACTGCAACACCTGAGAACGCGGGACGGAGACAGCCTTGTCGGCAAGAGCGCGCGCGTCACTCTTCAAGGGCTTCAGGCTGTAAGCAGCGAGGATGACGGCACCACCCGCTTATTGGCATCGGGGACCTGGAGCTTCAGATTCGAGCTCGCATACCGCGACGCAACAAGCGTCTATACCTGCGATGAACGAGCATCTTTTGGGGAGAAGGAAATCCTGGTAGAGCAGGTTCGCGTTTCCCCTCTGGCCATCGAAGTCGTGTATTCCGGCAGCAACGACTGGGTCGAGCTCAGAGACATCCCCATATCGGTTCAATACCGCGACGGAGATTCGTGGCAAGCCGAATCCTTTAGCGTTCACAGCAAGAAGGGCTCCGGCGAATACACCCTGACAAAGTCGTTCTTCTTGGATCGCATTATCGGCGAAGAAGCGATTTCCTCCATCACAATTGGCGACTTGGCCTTCGTCCTTCGATGAGCGTCACGCGGTTGTTAAAGATTCACCAACTTCTACCGTATAGCTATTAGCTATGGACGCACATAGTTATCCGATAGTTCTCTATGAATCGCGGGTCTGTCAGACTCAACGGCGTCAGATCGACCACCAAAAGGAGTCTAAATGTCCTACACCCACAACGCCCCGTTTCGCTACGACGTCGTCGGCAGCTTCCTGCGCCCAGACGTGCTCCACCAGGCCCGCCACGACTTCGCCGACGGCGTCATCGGTACCGACGAGCTGCATGCCGTCGAGGACGAGGCCATCCGCGACCTCGTCGCAAAGCAGAAGGCGGCGGGGCTGCATGTGATCACCGACGGCGAGTTCCGCCGCAGCTACTGGCACCTCGACTTCATGTGGGGGCTCAACGGCATCGAGCGCGCGACCGCCCGCCAGGGCTATATGTTCCACGACGAGGAGACCACGGCCGACACTGCCGTCGTCACGGGCAAGATCTCCGGCGAGAACCACCCCTTCGTCGAGCACTTCAAGTTCGTGAAGGCGCTCGAGGAGGACGGCGTCGTCGCACGCCAGACCATCCCCGCCCCTGTCCAGACCTACTCCGAGGTCATCCTCGACCGCTGCGACGGCCAAGTGGAGAGGCTCCGCGCCGTCTACCCCGATGACCAGGCGCTCATTGACGACATCGCCGCCGCCTACCGCACCGTGATCGCCGAGCTCTACGCCGCCGGCTGCCGCAATATCCAGTTCGACGACTGCACTTGGGGCATCTATTGCGATCGCGACTTCGTGGCGAAGACCGGCATGCAGCCCGTGGATATCCAGAAGGTCTCCGAGCTCGGCGTCGCCCTCAACAACGCCGCCATCGAGGGCGCGCCCGACGACCTCGTGATCAACACCCACGTCTGCCGCGGCAACTACCACTCCACCTACGCCTTCGAGGGCGGCTACGACCCGATCGCACCGTATCTCTTTGCCAACGAGAACGTCGATGCCTTCTACCTGGAGTTCGATACCCCGCGCGCCGGCGGCTTCGAGCCGCTTGCCCACGTGGCCGACGGCAAGAAGGTCGTGCTCGGCCTCGTGACCTCCAAGCAGCCGGGCCTCGAGGACGAGGAGCTCCTCGTCGAGCGCATCAACGAGGCTGCCAAGTACGTGCCTCTGGAGAACCTCTGCCTCTCGCCGCAGTGCGGATTCGCCTCCTGCGAGTGCGGCAACAAACTCACCGAGGACGAGCAGTGGGCAAAGGTCGCCTTGGTCAAGCGCGTTGCCGAGCGCGTCTGGGGCGAGCAGTAGGACACGAGGACGCCTTAAGCCGCCTGAATAGGCAATAGTCATTGGTCACCATGCCGATTCCTGCAAGGTTTGGGCTCTCGTGCGACGCAACGGCAGGATCGCTGCAAGGTTTTGCCCTTCGTGCGACGCCCATAGAGCGTAAATCCACCTGCAAAGGGCTCCAAACGGCCCCCAAATGCCCGAATAGAGCGTATAAGGCCTGAAATCACGCAGCACGAAGGGCCAAACCTTGCAGGGAAGCACCGTTTACGCTGCACGAAGGGCCAAACCTTGCGCTGCGGCGACCCACACAGGCCTGCACCCGAGCATCCGAGAACCAGCTGCAACGAAGGCCCGCCCCATCGCACCGGCGATGGGGCGGGCCTTTGGATTGGATGGGTCCTTAAATGGGGCGGGTCTTTAGCGCCAAGCACGACTTACGCCGAGAGGATCGCGTCGTACACCTCGGACTTGGGCAGCTTGAACTCGCGGGCGAGGCGCTTGGCCAGCGCGCTCTTGGGCTCGCCGGCGGCCAGGCCCTCGGCGATGGCGTCCTCGAGGCTCGCGGGCCCGCCCGACGCGGCGCGGCGGCGCTCGTCGAGCTCATCGGCGCTCGGCGCAGCGATGACGACCACGCACTCCCCGCGCACCTCCTCTCGCTCGGCGATCGTGGCCGCAAGCTCGCCGGCCAGCCCGCGCACGCATTCCTCGTGCAGCTTCGTGAGCTCGCGAACGAGCGCAACGCGGCGGGCCGGGAAGACCTCGGCCACGTTGGCGAGCGTGTCGGCCACGCGGCGCGGCGACTCGTAGGCCACGAGCGTGCCGGGAATGAGCGCGAGCTCCTCGAGCCTCGCTACCTGCGCGGACTTCTTGCGCGGGAGGAACCCCTCGAAGAAGAAGTGCTCGCTCGCGAGGCCGCTCGCCACGAGCGCGCAGGTAACGGCGGACGGCCCGGGCACGACCTCGACCTTAGCCCCGGCGTCGAGCGCCGCATCCACGAGCTTTTGCCCGGGGTCGCTCACGCCGGGCATGCCCGCGTCGGAGACGAACGCCACGCGCTCCCCTCCCAGGACGCGCTCGACGATGCCCGCAGCCTTCTGCGCGATGACGTTCTCGTCGCAGCGCTCGAGACGCGCATGCAGGTCGAACACGCTCATCAGCTTGCCGGTGACGCGCGTGTCCTCGCACAGCACGACATCGGCGTTGCCCAGCGTGTCGATCACGCGCGGGGACGCGTCGGAGAGGTTGCCGATGGGCGTGCCGACGATGGAGAGCAGGCCCGCCATCAGACGATCATCCCGCGCTCGAAGCTCGAGAGCGCCACGCGCGCGTCCCAGTTGGTAAGAAGCCCCGAGGTCTTCCACGTGCTGAAGAACCACGCCGGGCATTTGCCGTAGGCCTCAAGCTGCTCCGAGGCGTAGACGCGCTCGAGCGCGATGCGGCCCTCCGGCGTCATCTGGGCGTCGGCGATGGGCAGGGCGCTCGACCACTTGCCCACCATGACGGGCATGCCGGTCTTTGCCGCGGCGCGCAGCGACTTCTTGTGAGCGTCGACGAGGCGGCGCACGCCGGAGGGGCCGGCGACGTCGATGCGGGCGCCATGGACATGGTCCAGGTGGGTGTCGACCCAGACGTTGCGGTAATGACGCTGCGCCATAAAGTTAATGAAGCCGCCGGGGAAGCCGCCGTCGGGCATGATGACCACAGGCTCGTCGCCCGCGGCGTTTCTCACGAGCTCGTACGCCTCGCGGTAATAATTGCGAAGCTGATGCTGAGGCACACCGTCCGTGAGCGAGAAGCCCACCCTGCGCTGGACCACGACGTCGTCCGCAACCTCGAGCCCGTAGAAGCCCGTGCGGTGCGCGTAGCGCTTGGAGATGCGGTAGACGGCGTCGAGCGCGGCGTCGCGCGCGAGACCCATGTCGGCCAGGTCGCGGCAGAGCACGTCGGAGCCGTGGGGGCCGCCGGGGTTTATGGCGAGCGTGAAAATAACGTTCAGCCCGATCTCCTCCGCCCAGCCGAGGGCATCGTCGACGTGCTCGATGCAGCCGACATACGGCCCGCACTCGGGTCCCGCCTCGCCGAATACGTACCAGGGGACCGGCAGGCGCACGGCGTTGAAGCCGCGGGCGGCAATGCGCACGAAGTCGTCGCGAGAGATGAACTCTTCCCGGTGCTTCTCGACGATCTGGCGGTAGCGCTTCTCGCCGACGGACGCGACCAGGGCCTCCTCGTCGAGCGCCCCGGAGTCAGCGAAGAGCTCGGGCGTGACCCAAGGCTCAAGGGTGAGCCAACCCGTCAAGTTGACGCCGTGCAATGCCGCGCCTGCCATGGGCACCTCCGAAACCGTAGCTTTCCTTTGATTGGAGTATAGCCGCCGGACCGGACAACAATACCCGGGCACGCGCGTTTGGTCGCCGCTCTTTGTAAAGAAACGACACGTCAGGCAAGCGACGTCGTGGCTATTTGACCCGAGCGCTACAAAACCTCGACCTGGCAGCTGCGCATCGTGGCGAGCGCGGCCTCGTGGCTCGCGGGCGTGACGCCGGCGCAAAGCGAGGCGCGAACGCGGAGCGGGACCTCGGGCAGGCTCGCCTTGATGAGCAGGGCGTTGCTCACCACGCAGATGTCGGTGCAGAGACCGCAGAGCTCAACGGAGCCGATCGGGCTTTCCGCGTCGTGCGCGACGAGCCAGGAAGCGAGCTCCGTGGAGCCGAAGGTCGGCTTGTCGAAGACCTTCGCCCCCAGGTCACGCTGGACCTCAGCCAAGGCGGGCGCGAGCTCCCAGCCCTGCGTCCCGGCGATGCAATGCATCACGGGAAGGTTACGCCCCTCCTGGGTGCCCAGGTAGTCGGAGCCGTGGGTATCCCGCGTGAAGACGACCGTCCCCCTGAAGGCGCGGGCATGGTCGGCCACCGCCGCGACGATGGCCTCGGCCTCGGGCGTGCCGAGCGCCCCGTCGACGAAATCGTTCTGCATATCGATGACGAGCAGGTAGTCATTGGCCATGGGGACTCCTTTTTAGAAGGGCGTTTTCGAACCATGGTAGCTCGCGGGCGGGCGTGGCGGCTCGCGTCCACCAGGCGAGGTGCCCGCCAGGCGCCGCAGAGAACAGCCACGCGTCGCTAAAACCCGCTAGGCGCCGCCGAAAAGAAGCTCGCGGGCGCGCGTAAGCACGTCGTCCACGCGCTGGGCGCGGTGCCCGAGCAGCCGCACGCAGACGTCGCCCGAGGCGAGCCGCGTGACGCCGCCGGCCACGGCCTCGGAGCCCTCAGCCGCGCCGACGGGAGAGCCGGCCGCCGCCCCGATGACGCCCGTCTCCTCGCGCAGGTAGTCGCGCGCGGCGGTAAAGGCTGCCTCACCGATGCGGCAGTTGACCAGCACAAGGTTGCCCAGGTGAGAAAACCCCTCGTAGAGGCCAAAGTCCTCCATGGGCATCGTGGCCGGCTCAAAGACCGCGTTGTCCAGGTACACGGGCAATCCGGCAACGTTCACGCACACGTGGTTGCGAAAACTCCGGTACTCGAAGCGCTCGCCTCGAGCCGCGCGCCCGCAGGAAAGAACCTCCTGGTAGACCAGGCGAGCAGACGGTCCCGCCAGCTCAGCCACGGTGTCGGAGGCATACGCCGACCCCGCGAAGGGAATCGTCGGCTGCGGGGAGTAATCGAGATAGGCGCCGTCGGCGACCACGAGCCGCGTCGATCGCCGGGCAGAGAGCCCCTCCCCCATGCGATGGATCTTCTCGAAGGCCTGGCTCGTGACCTGGAGCGCGGCGCCCGCGCCGACCTCGACGCGGATCGCCTGGTCGTCGCCCGCCATAATACCGGCCGAGGTCGACATGACCATGACCTGAGCGGCGCTCGGGGCCAGGCCCTCGGCCCCGGCGGCGCCCACGAAACCCGCAGTCGGCATCTCGAAGGGGTGCATCACATGGAAAGGCATCGTGGCGGAGATCCCCGCCAGCACGGTCTTCTCGCCACGACGCTCGGCAACGAGGTCCAGCTCAGAGACGCGCCCGAACTTGTTCGCGCCGGAGGCCCCGCCGTCGCGCGTGCTCACGCGAGGTCCTCGAGAAGGACGTTCTTCTTGATCCAGGCAACGACGTCGTCCACACCCGTGCCCTCGCGGATGTCCGTGAAGACGAAGGGGCGCTCGCCGCGCATGCGCCGCGAGTCGCGGTCCATGACCTCGAGCGAGGCCCCGACGTAGGGCGCGAGGTCGATTTTGTTAATGACGAGCAGGTCGGAGCGCATGATGCCGGGGCCGCCTTTGCGTGGGATCTTGTCGCCCTCGGAGACGTCGATGACGAAGATTGTCGCATCGGCGAGCTCGGGCGAGAAGGTCGCGGAGAGATTGTCGCCGCCGGACTCGACGAACATGATCTGGATGTCCGGGTGGGCCTCGACCATGGCCTCGACGGCCTCGAGGTTCATGCTCGCGTCCTCGCGGATGGCGGTGTGCGGGCAGCCGCCCGTCTCGACGCCCACGATGCGGTCGGGCGGCAGGACGGAGTTCGCGCAGAGGAACTCAGCGTCCTCCTTGGTGTAGATGTCGTTCGTGACGACGCCCAGGGAGTACTCGGCCGCCATCTTGCGGGTCAGGGCCTCGATGAGGGCCGTCTTGCCGGACCCGACGGGACCGGCCACGCCGATGCGCACATAGGACATTGAACTTCTCCTTACCTGATGGGACAAAGAAGACGGCGCGCGGCGAGGCCGGGCCGCCCGGGCGATCAACTCATGTACAGACGCGAGTAGAGCGTCTCGTGCTCGATCGAGCGGGTGTCGAAGCCGGGCATCGAGAGCCCGAGCAGCGACTCGTCGGCGGCGAGCGCCCGATCCACGGCCTCGACCTGCGCGGGTGCGGAGGCAAAGAGGATCTCCTGCCCCGCCGTCTGCGAAAGGGGCACCGTCTTGACGCAGTTGACGACCATGGCCGAGACCTGCGCGTACAGGTAGCGACGCAGGAGCTCGCGCTCGTCGATGCCCGCGATGGCGCAGAAAACGCCGTAGGCCGCGTTGACCATGTGCGAGCCGCGCGCGGAAGGCCCGCCCACGTAGGCCGAGAAACGCTCGGCGGCCTCCCCGGAGAGAAACGCCGCAGCGGTCTTGCCGAAACGGGCGGCCATGCGGCGGGAGGCGTCGCGGCACTCGGCCGGCACCTTGGCCGCCGCCATGAGCGCCTCGAGCTCGGCCACGCGGGCAAGGTCGCCCGCCGCGGCCGCCTCATAGGCGAGGCGCATGCCGAGAAGCTCCGTGTACGTCAGCGGATAGCGAATCTGCTGGTCGACGTAGCGGGCGGCCGTTTCCTCGTCGTGAACGATGCCCAGCTGGATGTAGGTCTCCAGGCCGTAGCTATGCGAATACGCGCCTATGGGAAAGACGGAGTCGCAGATCTGGAGAAGGAGCAGCTCGCGGGAGGCGTCGGCGTAGGCGTCATCGGCGGCCGGCTCAGTTGTGGTCATGGTGGTGAGCGCCGCAGCAGTGGCCGCCGTGGCCGTGACAGTGACCGGGGTGGTCGCCATGGTCGTGCGCGCCGTGGTCGTGTGGGCCATGCTCGTGCGCGCCGTGGTCGTGTGCGCCATGCTCGTGCGCGCCATGCGGATGCACGTGCGCGCTCGACGAGACCCGCCGCGCCGGGTCGAGCACCCGATCGGCCGCCGTCACCGCAACGCCGTGAAGCCCCGTGAGGAGCCGCTCGACCGGCTCGGTGTACTCACAAAGCAGCTCGAGCCCGTCTTCTCCCCAGAACAGCGGCGTATGCGTGTTGCCGACCTCCCAGCCCACGCGGGCCAGCATTAACGCATGCCCCGCGTCCACGTGGATGACCATGCATTTCGTCGGCAAGAGACGCACGGCGACGATCGCCTCCCCGCCGTCCGTGCCCTCCTCGACGCCGAGCACGTCCCCATCGGAGAGCCCGCGCGAGAGTACCCAGTCGCCCAGGCGCACGCCGACTTCACGGCCGCCCGCGCTCGTCTTGCGGTGCAGCTTCTTGAAGGCCTCATGCCAGTCGACGTCAACGTAGTCGACCGTCGCGTCGCCGGCCACGAGGCCGGCCCATTCCTCGTCGGACAGGTTGCCGAGCACTTCTTCGCAGAGCATCCGGCCCCTCCTAGAACAGGTTGTAGAGCTGCGTGAGCGGCAGCTTCTTGGCGGGTTCGCAGGTGGCTTCCTCGCCGTCGACGGTCACCTTGTAGGTCTCGGGGTCGACCTCGATGGCGGGGGTCGCGTCGTTCAGGCGCATGTCCTTCTTGCCGACGGTGCGGCAGCCGTGGACGGCGGCGCAGTGCTTCTGCAGGCCCAGCTGCTTGGGAACCTCGAGGTCGAGGGCGGCCTGCGAGACGAACGTGAGGCAGCTCGTGGCGCGGGCAAGGCCGTCGGCCGCGAACATGTGGCGGTAGGTCACCGGCTCGGTCGTGGGGATCGACGCGTTGGCGTCGCCCATCTTGGAGGCGACGATCATGCCGCCCTTGACGATGATGTCGGGGCGCGAGCCGAAGAACGCCGGGTTCCACAGCACGAGGTCGGCGAACTTGCCCACCTCGACGGAGCCCACGTAGTCGGCGATGCCGTGGGTGAGCGCCGGGTTGATCGTGTACTTGGCCACGTAGCGGCGCGCGCGGAAGTTGTCGTTGCCGTGGCCTTCGTCCTCGGGCAGGGGCCCGCGCTGGTCACGCATCTTGGAGGCCGTCTGCCAGGTGCGGGTGACGACCTCGCCCACGCGGCCCATGGCCTGCGAGTCGGAGCTCATCATGCTGAAGACGCCCATGTCCTGCAGGACGTCCTCGGCCGCGATCGTCTCGGGGCGGATGCGGGAGTCGGCGAAGGCCACATCCTCGGGGATGGACTTGTCCAGGTGGTGACAGACCATGAGCATGTCCATGTGCTCATCGAGGGTGTTCACCGTGAAGGGCATGGTGGGGTTGGTCGAGCTGGGCAGGATGTTCGGCTCGGCCGCCGCGCGGATGATGTCCGGCGCGTGGCCGCCTCCGGCGCCCTCGGTGTGGTAGGTGTGGATGGCGCGCCCGCCGATGGCGGCGATGGTGTCCTCGACGCAGCCGGCCTCGTTGAGCGTGTCCGTGTGCAGAGAAACCTGCACGTCATAGGCGTCGGCCACGTTGAGCGCGTGGTTGATGGCCGCGGGCGTCGCACCCCAGTCCTCGTGGACCTTGAGGCCGATGGCGCCGGCCTCAATCTGCTCGGCCAGGGGGCGCTCGTCGGAGCAGTTGCCCTTGCCGGTGAAGCCCAGGTTCATGGGGTAGTCCTCGGCGGCCTTAAGCATCATGTGGATGTTCCAAGGGCCGGGCGTGGAGGTGACGGCGTTCGTGCCGTCGGCAGGGCCGGTGCCGCCGCCGATCATGGTGGTCACGCCGGAATAGAGCGCGCAGTCGATCTGCTGCGGGCAGATGAAGTGGATGTGGGTGTCGATGCCGCCGGCCGTGACGATCAGGCCCTCGCCGGCCAACGCCTCGGTGCCCGCGCCCACGGTCATGCCGGGGGTCACGTTGTCCATCGTGTCGGGGTTGCCGGCGTGGCCGATGCCCACGATGTAGCCGCCCTTGATGCCGATGTCGGCCTTGTAGATGCCGGTGTAGTCGAGGATGAGCGCGTTGGTGATCACCAGGTCGAGCACGCCGTCGGCGCTCGTGGAGCGAACATTCTGGCCCATGCCGTCGCGCAGGGTCTTGCCGCCGCCGAACTTGGCCTCGTCGCCGTAGGTGGTTAGGTCGCGCTCGACCTCGATGACGAGGCTCGTGTCGGCGAGGCGAACCTTGTCGCCCGTGGTGGGGCCGTACATGGCCGCGTACTTTTGCCGAGAAATCTGAATGGCCATCGCTTAGGCCTCCTTAGCTGCGTCGATGCCGTCGTCCCAACCGGGCTCGAAGCCCGCGGCCACGCCCTCGACGTATTCGTCGAAGCCGCGGCGGCTCGCGCGCTCGAGGCTCGCGGCGGCGGTGCGTGGCGCGCAGACGTCGCGCGTGAGGTCGTTCAGTCCGTACACGGTCTTGGCGCCGCCCAGCTCAACGAGCTGCACGACCTTCTCCTCGCCCGGCTCGAAACGCACGGAGTTGCCGGAGGGGACGTCCAGCCGGTAGCCGAAGGCGGCCGCGCGGTCGAAGCTCAGGCAGCGGTTGACCTCAAAGAAGTGGAAGTGGCTGCCGACCTGCACCGGTCGGTCGCCCAGGTTGGTAACGGAGAGCTCGAGGGTCTTGCGGCCCGCGTTGAGCTCGATCGCGCCCTCGGCGCAGATAACCTCGCCAGGAATCATCGTGTGCCCCCTACTGGATCGGGTCGTGTACGGTCACGAGCTTGGTGCCGTCCGGAAACGTGGCCTCCACCTGGACTTCCTTGACCATGGCAGGCACGCCGTCCATCACGTCGTCGGCTGTGAGGATCTGGCGGCCCAGGGTCATGAGCTCCGAGACGTCGTGGCCGTCGCGGGCAAGCTCGAGCAGGTCGGAACTGATGAGCGCGACCGCCTCGGGATAGTTGAGCTTGAGCCCGCGCTCGCGGCGCTCGTGAGCGAGCTGTCCGGCCAGGTGCAGCATCAGCTTCTCCTGGTCCTTGTCGTTGAGGCGCATGGTTCTCCCTTCGTTTGGCTGTTGAGGGTATGGTACGGCGCGATTCGGCCGCGTCGCCCGGCGCGGGGCCGCATGGGCAACACGTGTAACACGGCGAAACACGGCGAAACAATCCCGCGGGCAGCGAAGCAGCTCGCGCTGAAGGGGTCTAAACGGCGCTTTCCCGGCCCCGTGAGCGCAAAAGTCGCGTAAGTGCACGTCTTAATTCGGCCGGCCTCAGTAAAACAGCCGATTCGGCACGAAAAACCCAGGTAAATGCGGCGCATTTACCTGGGTTATACAGACGAGCTGAATTAAATCGTGCACTTACGCGATTTTCGCGCGATAACGCCCGAACCGACGCGGCTGGGCGACCCCGCAAGCCGCCAAGCCCCTGCCGGAGGCCCGACGAAACTGCCCTAGAGCGACATCGTCTCCTGCAGCTTTGCCTGGTCGAGCTCGGCCGGCGCGCCGTGCATGATCACGCGGCCCTTCTCGAGCACGTAGCAGTCATCGGCGATGCCGAGCACGAACTCAAGGTACTGCTCGACGATGAAGACCGCGATGTCGCTCGAGAGCCTACGCAGGACATCGCCGATCTCGTCGATGACGTTGGGCTGGATGCCCTCGGTCGGCTCGTCGAGCACGAGCACCTTAGGCTTGCCCATGAGCGCGCGGGCAATGGCGAGCTGCTGCTGCTGGCCGCCGGAGAGGTCGCCGCCCTTACGGTCGAGGAACTCGCGAAGGATGGGGAACGTCTCGAAGATGGACTCGTCGATCTCGCCCTTGCCGCCGCGCGCCTCGAGCCCGAGCTGCAGGTTCTCGCGCACCGTGAGCTGCGGGAAGATCTCGCGCCCCTGCGGCACGTAGCCGATGCCGGCATGCGCGCGCTCGTAGGGCGGCAACGCCGTCACGTCCACGCCGTCTACCTTGACCGTGCCCTGGGCGGCGGAAAGAAGGCCCATGACCGTCTTGAGCGTGGTGGTCTTGCCGGCGCCGTTCCTGCCCACGAGGCAGGTAACCTTGCCGCGCGCCGCCTCGAGGTCGACCCCCTGCAGGACCATGCCCTCGCCGTAGCCCGACCAAAGGCCGCTCACCTCGAGCACCGTGTTCTCGCTCGCCATCTACGCCTCACCCCCGCGTCCCAGATACACATCGATGACCTGCTGGTTGTGGGACACGTCGTCCATCGTGCCCTCGTCGAGGATCTGACCCTCGTGGAAGACCGTCACCTTGTCCGAGACGTCCTTCGCGAACTGCATGTCGTGCTCGACGACGATGACGGAGCACTCGTCCTTGACCTTCTGGAGCAGCTCGGCGGTGTGCTCGGTCTCGCGGCGGCTCATGCCGGCGACCGGCTCGTCGAGCAGCAGCAGGTCGGGGCGCTCCGCGAGCAGCATGCCGATCTCGAGCCACTGCTTCTCGCCGTGGGAGAGGCGCGTCGGGTACTCGAACTTCTTGCCGTCGAGGCCGATGAAGTCGAGCACGTAGCGGATGTGGTCCTCGGTGTCCTTCGAGAGGCGCTTGAACGTGGTGGAGTACAGCGTGTGCCTGCCGGCGGCCGCGAGCTCCATGTTCTCGAGGATGGTGATGCCGTTGAAGACCGACGGCGCCTGGAACTTACGCCCGATGCCGAGGTTCGCGATCTTGTACTCGCGCATACGGGTCAGGTCGTACTCGCCCTTGTAGATGATGCGCCCGTCGGAGACCTTGTTCTTGCCGCAGATGGCGTCGAGCATGGTCGTCTTGCCGGCGCCGTTCGGCCCGATGAAGAAGCGGATCTCGTTCTCCCCCACCGACGTCGAGACGCCCTTGATGGCCTTGAAGTCGCCGAAGCTGATGCTCACGTCCTCGATGGAGAGAAGCGCGGGCTTCTCGTCGGCGACGGCCGTGGTCGCAGTCGTGTCAGCCATTATGCCTGGCCTCCTTCTTCTCCGAGTTCGGCGGACGGGATCTGGCCCGCGCCGCCCTGCTTGCGCTCGCGCCAGGCGCGGAAGCGCGCCGGCACGTCCTTGATCGACATGAGGCCGCCCGGGAGGAACAGGATCACGAGCACGCACACGAGGCCGAGGCCGTAGCTCCACAGGTCCGGGAAGCTCTCGGACGCGAAGGTCTTCACGCCGTTGACGAGAAGCGCGCCGAGAATCGGGCCGGCGAGCGTGCCCTTGCCGCCGATGGCAACCCAGATAAGCATCTCGATGGAGGGCGAGACCGCGACGTCGGACGGGGTGATGATGCCGACCTGGCTCACGTAGAGGGCGCCGGCGATGCCCGCGATGGCGGCGGAGAGCGCGTAGACGAACACCTTGAACAGCGCGGTGTTGTAGCCGGTGAAACGCACGCGGTTCTCGGAGTCGCGGATGGCGATGAGGATCTTGCCGACGCGGCGGCCGACGAGGAAGGTGCACAGGCAGAAGATGAGCACGAGCGCGACGAGCGTCACATAGTAGAGCGCGAGCTTGGTGGCGTTCGAGTCGAGCGAGAAGCCCAGCAGCGTATCGAAGTCGGTGAGGCCGTTGGAGCCGCCGGTGTACTGCTGGCAGCCGATGAGCAGGACCGAGAGGATCATGGCCAGCGCCTGCGAGAGGATGGTGAAGTAGACGCCGCGGATGCGGTTCAGGAAGGTGAGCAGACCGATGACAACGGCCACGACCACCGGCACGACGATGACCATCGCGAAGGCGAAGCCGGCGTTGCCGAAGGGCACCCACCAGAAGGGCAGGCTGTCGAACCCGGCCCAGGTCATGAAGTCGGGAAGCCCGCCGCCCGCGGCCTCGAGCTTGAGGTACATGGCCATAACATAGGCGCCCAGGCCGAAGTAGACGCCGTGGCCGAGGCTCATGATGCCGGTGTAGCCCCAGATCATGTCGAGGCCGAGGGCCACGATGGCGAAGCACATGTACTTGGCGATGAGGCTCACGCGGAACATCGGGAGCAGGAAGGGAAGCACGGCGAGGACGACGAAGACGACCGCGGCCACGACCCATTTGTAGGATTTCTTCTCGGACATTTAGCGGAACACCCCCTTAATCCTCGAGCGAGCGGTTGTGGGTCTCGAAGAGGCCCTTGGGCTTGAACTGGAGCAGGATCACGATGCAGACGAAGATGAGCACCTGGCCGATGGAGGCGTCGGTCATGAACTCGAAGGCGGACTGGCCGATGCCGATGAAGCCCGCGCCGAAGACGCTGCCGAAGATGGAGCCCACGCCGCCCACGACGACGGTCATGAAGGCGTTGACGATGTAGTTCTGGCCGAGCGTGGAGCCGATGAGGCCGATCCAGGTGAGCGTGCAGCCGGCAAGCCCCGCCAGGCCGCAGCCGAAGGCGAAGGTGACGCCGTCGATGCGGCGGGTGTTCACGCCGAGGGAAGAAGCCATCTCGCGGTTCTGCATGACGGCGCGGATGTTGCGACCCCAGCGCGTGCGGAACATGAGCACGTAGACGGCCACGAGCGCGACGATGGCGATGATAAGGATCCAGATTCGCGTGTAGGGCAGGTAGACGCCGCCGATCTGGAGGGACCCCTGCATGTAGGCCGGGACCTCGACGCCCACATTGGCGGAGCCGAAGAGGTTACGGGCGGCCTGCTGGAGGATGAGGCTCACGCCCCAGGTGACGAGCAGCGAGTCCTCGGTGCGGCCATAGAGATGGCAGATGACGAGCTTCTCGAGGAGAAGGCCGAGCGCCGCCGCAACGACGAAGCTCGCGACGATGGCCACCGGCACGTAGGCGCCGAGCGCGTCGGGCGCCGCGGACTTGAAGATGTTCTGCACGACGTAGGCCGTGTAGGCGCCGATCATCATGAACTCGCCGTGCGCCATGTTGATGACGCCCATGAGGCCGAAGGTGATGGCCAGGCCGATGGCGGCCAGAAGCAGGATGGAGCTCAGGCTGATGCCGTTGAACACCTGCATAAGAATGGTTTCCACGTCACACCTCCTAGGAAGAAAGGCCAGCGGCCCAGTCGTATGTCTTCAGGTACGGGTCGGGCTTGACGGGGTCGCCCGTGGACCAGATCTCGTCGATCAGGCCGTCGGCGTTGATGCGGCCGATGCGGACCGGCTTGTACATGTGCTGGTTCTCGCCGTCGATGGTCATCGTGCCCTCAGGGGCCTCGAACGTGATGCCGCCCGCGGCCGCGCGGACCTTGTCGACGTTGGTGGAGCCGGCGGCCTCGACGGCGGCCTTCCACAGGTAGACGGCGTCGTAGCCGGCCTCGATGGGGTCGTCCGTCACGCGAGACTCGCCATAGGCGGCCTTGTAGGCCTTGACGAACTTCTCGTTCTCGGGCGTGTCGGTGGACTGGTAGTAGTTCCAGCTCACGAGGTGGCCCTCGACGTAGGAGGCGCCGATGCCCGCGACCTCCTCCTCTGCGATGGAGACCGAGCAGGTCATGACGTCGTCGCAGGTGAGGCCGGAGTCCTTGAGCTGCTTGAAGAAGCTCACGTTGGAGTCGCCGTTCAAGGTGTTGAAGACGAAGTCGGGCTTGGCCGCGCGGATCTTGTTGATGATCGTGGCGTAGTCGGTGTGGCCCATGGGGGTGTAGGTCTCGCCCACGATCTCGTAGCCCTTGGCGGCGGCCTGGGCCTTGATCACGGAGTTGGCCGTGCGGGGGAAGACGTAGTCGGAGCCCACGAGGAAGATGCGGGGGCCGTAGTTCTCGGCGAGGTAGTCGACGGCCGGGACGATCTGCTGGTTGGGAGCCGCGCCCACATAGAAGATGTTCTTGGACGACTCCATGCCCTCGTACTGGACGGGGTACCAAAGCAGGCCGTTCTTGGACTCGAAGACGGGCAGGACCGCCTTGCGCGAGGCCGAGGTCCAGCAGCCGAAGACGCAGGCCACGCCGTCGGAGTCGAGGAGCTTGGTGGCCTTCTCAGAGAAGGTCGCGTTACTCGAAGCGCCGTCCTCGACGACGGCGACGAGTTTCTTGCCCAGGACGCCGCCGGCCGCGTTAATCTGGTCGATGGCCAGGACCTCGGCGTCGCGGACCGAGGTCTCGGAGATGGCCATGGTGCCCGAGAGCGAGTGGAGGATGCCGACCTTGATCGTGTCGCCAAAGACGCCGTCGACGCCGTCTGCCGAGGTATCGGCCGCGTCGGTGGTGGCGGGCTGGGTCACCTGAGCGACGGCGCTGCCGCTGCAGCCGGCCATGGCGCTCGCCGAGGCCGCGAGGCCCATGAGCCCCACGAACGAGCGACGGCTCAGGGTTTGGGTTGCCCGAGTTGCTGTCATCCAAGCCTTCCTTTCCTTGATTTGGTGCCTGGATGTTTTATAAGCAACGACTGTGAACGGTTGTGTTACGGCGGTGAGCGGCGAAACACGATGGTTGCAGGG